>JAFAIY010000644.1 GCA_019236485.1 Comamonas sp.
CTGGCGGCGTTGTTCATCGCGCCTGCGGCATCAGCGTCTCGCCTTCCTCAAGGCGCCAGTCCTTCCCGATTCGTCCTGGGACACCCCGCTCGGTTCGCCCTCGAATAGCTTGGGACCGGGCGTCGAGATTTACGCGGGACGTAACACGCCGCCACGGCAAGCCCAGTTTTGCCGTCCACGATCAGCCTGAAATGGGCGTCCACGATCGCTGAAATACGCAGGGTGGCATGTGCCATCCTGAAACTTCACTCTATGTTCTGCACCTGAGCCTCGTGGTTGAGGCCAAGTCGTTGATCGCAATGGGACCGAGACCTCACAGCGGCAGATAACCCCACGAATTACCCCACGTCAGGTTTGAGCTTTGGTGACACCACAAGGCACTTGTCACCATCTCAGCGAAGCGCGTCGTGAGTTTGCCAGCGCTGTCATTGCTCCACGGCCCCTACCGCGTGTCGTTGAAGAGCCGGCGCGCCTGCTGAAGAGGATCGTGCAGCTTGGTGGCCAGGTCTCCCACGATGTCCGGCAACGGCTTCGATGGCAGCTCGTTCTTGAGCAGAAATGCTTTCCACATAGCCTGGCGGGTACGGATCGTACGCAAACTCGTCGGTCAGTCCGATCGGAAGGTTGACGGGCACGTCCATGCCTCGACGCGAGAAAGTTGCCGCGATCGCCTTTGACAGCAAGGCCGAGTCCAACGTCTCGCGATCAAGCATGACCCAGAGGTCGAGGTAGTCCTTCATGCGGCTGTTCGCCATGCCCAGCAGTGCAATGGCATGCAGCTTCTCGGCGATGACGCTGTAGACCGGGTACGTACGTAGTCGCGGGGCAGGGAAGTCTGCGATCAGGACCGGATAGGACGCGGGCACAGGCGTTGGTGTCACCGCGTCACCGAAGCCGATGTCGACTTGCACCTTGCACTTTGCTCGTGCAAGCTCGGCAGCGAGGATGATCCGAGCACCGGCGTAGCCCGCGTCTTTGCGTATCTCCTGGGCGTTCACTGTGGCCGGGTCGAAGACGATGCCGTCGTCGGCGTCGATGGAGGCGATCTCGCGAAAGGTCTCCTCGAGCGATGCCAGATCACTGGCGCCGAAGCCCAGCAGATCCACGTCGCGCGTGGGCCGGTGGGGCATGTCGTACCAGAGCGTGAACAGCAGCGCACCCTTGAGCAGGAAGTTGTCGGCATGCGCGGAGCGGCTCATGCGGTACAGCAGGCGCTCGAGCGCGTAGCGGACCAGCATGCCGTTGAAATCCGAGCCTTCCGCCTTGGCCAGGTTCAGCAGGCGGGCGCGAACCGACGCGGCGAGATCCTTGCTCACGTGATCGCCTCCAGGTAAGGGCGCATCACGTTGGAGACCCGACAGACCTTGGCGTAGTGCCACAGGTCGTCAACAGATGCCTTCTTCTGGGCCAGAGCGTCCTTCAGAGCCTCCAGAGCCACGTCTAGGCCGATCTTGTTGCGGTGCTTGAAGCAGTCGGCCACGGTCTTGGCGACGTTGTAAACGCGTAGCTGCACCCGGTCGCGCGCGACGACCTCGATGCCCTCCGAGTAGCCAGCGCCGGTGAACTGGACCATTTTGATCGGTGGATGGTCGATGCGAGGTGCATGGCTGCCGCGCGGCATGGCGATCCAGACCCTGCGCGGGAGCTGGGTCGTCAGTTCATGGAATTGCAGGGCAGTGAGCAGGCAAAACACCGCCTGCGGTACCTTGACGGCGATGGAGGCTAGACCCTCATGCTCCGACACGTTTACGTTCGGCAGGCGATAGAGACCGCGGCCGACCCTTTCTAGCTGCCCACTGGAGGCAAGCCGTGTCAGGGCCATCCGAGGAACGCCCAGGGCCTGCAGGTCGGCGGCGCGCAGCATCCCCTTCTCGCGCGCGAGATCAAGGATGCGCTGGGGGTGGGGCAGGGCTGGCACGGGTGTTCCGTATTTTCGTTAAATATATGCAATTAACGAAATTATGCAACATCGTCCGCGCCGACGCTGTGTCCCAATACTGAAGGAGGACCTATGCAGCGCACAGTGCGTCTGAAGCCGGAAGCCCGACTGGTTCACAAGATTTGCTGCACAGCAAATCTTGCGGTTGTTCCAAATCCAGCCACCAAGCGCCTATCCGCCAGCCGAATTTCGGATTCGCCTCTGTATAGATAGCCCGGGCAACCGCCCGTTTCGACAACCTAGTACAACATCCCCAAAATAGCCTTCCTATTAAGGTTCCAGATAGGGCGCCAGGAGGGTGGTGACGAGTTCGGCAGCCTGCTTGAGCTCGGCCGCGGCAGCGGGCAGCGGCTCCCAGCGACCGGTGTGACTGCGGAACGCGGCCGTGTACTTGTTGCGGGCGACCTCGGTCAAGCGCGCCACGGTGTCGACGACG
>JAFAIY010000660.1 GCA_019236485.1 Comamonas sp.
ATCACCTGGATCTATGGCATTCCCAGCAGCTCCTCGCATGCGCTGATCGGCGGCATCGTGGGCGCGGTGATGGCCAAGGCCGGCGCCGGTGCTCTGATTGCCGGCGGTATCTGGAAGACCGTGGTCTTCATCTTTGTTTCGCCTATCCTGGGTTACATCCTGGGTTCGCTGATGATGGTGCTGGTGGCCTGGATCTGCCGTCGCACCAGCCCCAACAAGGTGGACCGCTGGTTTCGCCGCCTGCAGCTGGTATCCGCAGGCGCCTACAGCCTGGGCCATGGCGGCAATGATGCGCAAAAGACCATCGGCATCATCTGGCTGCTGCTGATTGCCACCGGCTATGCCAATGCCGGCGATGCCTCGCCCCCGACCTGGACCATCGTCTGCTGCTATATGGCCATCGGCCTGGGCACCATGTTCGGTGGCTGGCGCATCGTGAAGACCATGGGCCAGAAGATCACCAAGCTCAAGCCCGTGGGCGGCTTTTGCGCCGAAAGCGGCGGTGCTCTGACCCTGTTCCTGGCGACCTTTCTGGGCGTGCCGGTCTCGACGACCCACACCATCACCGGCGCCATCGTGGGCGTGGGCTCCACCCAGCGTGCCAGCGCCGTGCGCTGGGGCGTGGCCGGCAATATCGTCTGGGCCTGGGTGCTGACGATTCCGGCCAGCGCTTTTGTGGCCTCCATCGCCTACTGGATCAGCCTGCAGCTGTATTGATGCACGACTGCTCGGGCTTTCATGGCTGCTTACGCAGATGGAGCCTGGGTTTGAGGGCAAAAAGGCTTCGCATTGCGAAGCCTTTTTTATATCCGTGTGGCGAACTGCTGCGGCTTATTGGGAAATCTTGCGCGCCTCTCCCACCTGGTATTCGAAATAATGCTGAAAGCTGTAGGCGATGCTGGCCATCAGCACGGCGGCGCCCAGCATCAGGGACAGGGCCACGGCGAAGATCGTGGCCCAGCGGGTCTGGCCCCAAGCCGTGTCGGCGGGCAGGTCGGGGTTGAAGCGGCGGTTCCAGGCCTGTGCATCCATCAGCCCATAGACAATGGCCCAGAGCGCGCAGGCCGCGATGGTGAAGCCCAGCAGAGGAATCAGCAGCCAGCTGAGCTGATCGTCCTGGCCTAGCTGCTGCACGCGCTCTATCCCGTAGACGCCGAGTGCCGTGGGTATGGGCAGCAGCCAGCCCAGCCAGTCGCCCCAGCCGTGCAGATAGAAGCGGTGCAGGCCCAGAGGGCCGCCGAGAAAAGCCAGCCAGGCGGCAACAGTCTTGCTTTTGGCGCGTGGCGCGGTGCTAGGGGCGGACTCGAGCTGATGCATAAGCGTGGTGCGGGAATGGGGGTGCCTGGCGATAGATGCATTATTCATGCGGCGCCGCGTTTGCCACTCAGGGCAACTGCGGTCGTCCCCGGGCGCAGGGCCCGGCGCTGCTCCATCGAACGGGGCTGCTCGCGCCCAAGAGCGCCGATATCCTCATGGCCGCCAAGCCCGTGGTAGGCATGTTTTGCAGAACCCGATATAATTTCGCGTTTTACGGCGTGTCGCTGGCCGGGTGGTCATGTCGCGTGTCTCAAACGCTGTAAGAAAACCTGCGCAGCCGGTGCAATTTTTGCAGCGCCGGTTGTAACCACCCGAAGGAAACATCATGGTTGTTATTCGTCTGTCCCGCGGCGGCTCCAAGGCTCGTCCTTTCTACAACGTCGTCGTTGCTGACAAGCGCGTGCGTCGCGACGGTGCTTTCATCGAGCGTCTGGGTTTCTACAACCCCAACGCCCGTGGCGCCGAAGAAGGTCTGCGTATCGCTTTGGATCGCGTGACTTACTGGAAGAGCGTTGGCGCTCAAGCTTCTGAAACGGCTGAACGCCTGATCAAGCAAGCTGCAGCGAAGGTTGCCGCCTAATTCATTAGGTTGCTGCCCTCAAGGCACTTCATCAAAGCGGGTTCCGTTGGCTTGCCTGACGGAGCCCGTTTTTTCATTGAATTTCTGAAATTTCTCCCTTTGATTCCCATGAGCCATATGCCCACTCTTGAAGCCGCGAGCCTGCCTGCTGATGCCGTCGAGGTCGGTCGCATTGCCGATGCCTGGGGAATCAAGGGCTGGTTCAAGGTCCATGCCTTCAGCAGCGCGCCCGATGCCCTGTTCGCGGCCAAAGACTGGTTTCTGCTGCCCGCCGAAAAAGGCGCCAAGCATTTCAGCGGCACGGTGCTGCTGCCTGTAAAGCAGGCGCGCTTCCATGCGGACACCGTCGTGGCCACCTCGCCCGAGGTGGCGGACCGCAATGCGGCCGAGGCCTTGCGCGGCGCCCGCATCTTCGTGGCGCGCGAGCATTTCCCCAAGACCGAGGACGGCGAGTATTACTGGGTGGATCTGATGGGTCTGGCGGTGCTCAACCGCGAAGGTCTGGTCCTGGGTACGGTCAGGGATTTGATGGCCACCGGCCCGCAGACCGTGCTGGTCGTGGGCTATGAGCAGGACGGCAAGGAGCAGGAGCGCCTGATTCCGTTTGTCGATGCCTATGTCGACAAGGTGGATCTCGCGGCCAAGACTATCGTGGCCGACTGGCAGCCCGACTATTGAAGTGGAAGGCGCGAACGCTATTGTTTAAATAGCTGCATGCGCTTGTAGATCATGCGTTTTGACATCATTACACTGTTCCCCGAATTGTTCGCTCCGTTTCTCGAGAGCGGGGTGACGCGGCGTGCCTACAGCTCCGGTCAGGTGGCAGTGCAGCTGTGGAATCCGCGTGACTGGGCCGAAGGCAATTACCGCCGTGTGGACGACCGGCCTTTTGGCGGCGGGCCCGGCATGGTGATGATGGCCGAGCCGCTGCAGCATTGCCTGGATGCGATCCGCGCGGCGCGTGCCGAGGCCGATGCGCAGGAGCTGGCCGAGCCTGCGCCGCTGATCCTGTTCTCGCCCATAGGCACCACGCTCAAGCATGGAGTGGTGGCCGAGTGGGCCGCAAGCCGCGGCGCCGTGCTGCTGTGCGGACGCTACGAAGGCATAGACCAGCGCTTTATCGATGCCCATGTGACCCATCAGCTGAGCCTTGGCGATTTCGTGCTCTCCGGCGGCGAGCTGGCGGCCATGGTGCTGCTGGATGCGCTGGCGCGGCTGCAGCCCGGCGTGCTCAACGACGAGGGCAGTTTTCAGCAGGACAGCTTCAATCCCGCTCTGGACGGTCTGCTCGACTGCCCGCATTACACGCGCCCCGAAGTCTGGAACGGTCAGGAGGTGCCGGCCGAGCTGCTCTCCGGCCACCATGCGAATATCGAGCGCTGGCGCCGCGACCAGCGGCTGCGCATCACGGCCCAGCACCGGCCCGAGCTCATAGAGCAGGCGCGCCAGCAGGGGCTGCTCAATGCCAAGGATGAAGGGTTTTTGGCAAAAACGGCGTCGCCGCTATAATTGCAGGTTCTTTGATCCTCTATCCGGCCGCTGCAAGGAATAGCAGGGCAGCCTCAGGGCTGTTTCTGTAATGCAGCAATAGCGCCAATCCCGGTGCTTGCCAATTCTGGCGCGGACAAGATCAAGGTGGACTAAATCATGAACCTGATCCAGACCCTTGAGCAAGAAGAAATCGCTCGCCTGAACAAGACCATCCCCGAATTCGCCCCCGGTGACACCGTCATCGTGAGCGTGAACGTGGTGGAAGGTACCCGTAAGCGCGTGCAGGCTTACGAAGGCGTGGTGATTGCCAAGCGTAATCGCGGCCTGAACAGCGGCTTCACAGTGCGCAAGATCTCCAGCGGCGAAGGCGTGGAACGTACGTTCCAGACCTACTCTCCCCTGATCGCCGGCATCGAAGTCAAGCGTCGCGGCGATGTGCGCCGTGCCAAGCTGTACTACCTGCGTGAGCGCAGCGGCAAGTCGGCTCGTATCAAGGAAAAGCTGCCCCAGCGCGTTAACAAGACTGCAGCCGCAGCCGTGTAATTCGCGCCTCGGAAGTGATTCCGTAAAAGCCGCTACAGTTCGCTGTGGCGGCTTTTTTCATGGCCGTCGTGGATTCGTGGTTCCCGCTTTGGCTCTTGTTTCGGCTCAGCACATGTCTGCACCAGATCATTCCCTATCCCGCCCTCCGGGCATTCCCGATCCGCGGCTGGCGCCGCTGATCGGCATCGACAGCCTGCTGCCCGCCGTGCCGCCCGCGGCCCAGACGCCCCAGGCCCTGCGCAGCCGGTTTGCCGAGGCGCGGGACTGGAAGCCGGAGTCCATGCTGGAGCGGCGCTTCACTTCGCGCGAGCCCTCGGACGCTGCGGTGCTGGTGCCCATCGTCCTGCGCGAGCAGCCCACGGTGCTGCTGACGGTGCGCTCGGCCCGGCTGTCCACGCATTCGGGGCAGGTGGCTTTTCCCGGAGGCAAGCGCGACCCCCAGGATGTGTCCGCGGAAGCGACCGCGCTGCGCGAAGCGCACGAGGAGATCGGTCTGGCGCCCAAGAATGTGGAAGTGCTGGGGCGGCTGCCCGTCTATGTCACCGGCACCGCGTTCCATGTCACGCCCGTGGTGGCGCTGGTCCATCCCCAGCCCAGCTATTTTCCCAATCCCGGCGAAGTGGCGGACCTGTTCGAGGTGCCGCTGTCCTTTCTGCTCAATCCGGCCCACCACGAGCGCCACGCCATGCAGTGGCAGGGCGTGGAGCGCGAATGGTTCGCCATGCCCTATCAGGACGGCGCCCAGCAGCGCTATATCTGGGGTGCGACGGCGGGCATGCTGCGCAATCTTTACCGTTTTTTATCGGCCTGAAATCACAGATGTAACAAGTTGACAAACAGCGTCGGTATGATGAAGTCATGAGCTTTTTCGCCATCCTGATCGCATTGCTGCTGGAGCAAGCACGTCCCTTGGCGCGCTCGAATCTGGTGCAGGCCGGCTACCGCGCCTGGACCGTGACCGTGCGCAGCAACTTTGATGCCGGCAAGCCCCATCATGGCTGGCTGGCCTGGGCCATGGCGGTGCTGCTGCCCTGTCTCATCGTGCTCGGAATTTTCTGGGCCTTGATGGAGTTGATAGGCTGGCCTCTGGCCATGCTCTGGAACGTGGCCGTGCTCTACGTGACCTTGGGCTTTCGCCAGTTCAGCCACCACTTCACCCATATCCGCGATGCCCTGGATACGGGCGACGAGTTTGCCGCGCGCCAGTTCCTGGCCGACTGGCAGCAGGTGGATGCCAGCGAGGTGCCGCGCAGCGAGGTGGTGCGCCATGTGATCGAATATTCGGTGCTGGCCGCGCACCGCCATGTGTTCGGTGTGCTGTTCTGGTTCTCGGTGCTGTCGGCCCTGGGCCTGGGCCCGCTGGGCGCGGTTCTGTACCGCATGGCCGAATACCTGTCGCGCGCCTGGTCGCGCAAGGGCGTGGACGGCATGCAGGCGCCGACCAGCGAACGCCTGCAGCGCGCGGCCGGCAAGGCCTGGTATGTGATCGACTGGCTGCCCGCGCGGCTGACGGCGCTGTCCTTTGCCATGGTCGGCAGCTTCGAGGAAGCCATAGACAACTGGCGCGTCTATGCCCAGCGCTTTCCCAACGACAACGACGGCGTGATCCTGGCGGCCACGGCCGGAGCCATCAATGTGCGCCTGGGCGGTGAATCCCTGCGCCGCCGCGATGCCACCTATGGGGAAGAGGGCGATGACGCGCAGTGGGAGCCGGGCAGCGATGTGACGCCCGGGCGCGAGCCCGAGATGGCCCATCTGCGCAGCGTGGTGGGCCTGGTCTGGCGCTCGGTCGTGGTCTGGCTGCTGCTGCTGGCCCTGCTGACCTTTGCACGCCTGCTGGGTTGATCCCATAAAAAAGCAGCCAGCGCTTGTATGCCAAGCGCTGGCTGCTATTGATTTTGAGCTGTCTGGGATTCAGTATCCCACTTGGCTCAGCTCATCGAAGAGTTCGCTGTAAATACGATAGCGGTTATCGCTGATGGGTAAAACCTCAGAGCCGTTTTGAACGGCATCGATCACGCCGCAGCCGGGCTCGTGCAAATGCGTGCAGTTGTAGAACTTGCAGTCCTTGGCATGGGCGCCGATATCGGGCATGCAGGCGGCCAGCTGCGTGGGCGCGATGTGATACAGGCCGAATTCCTGGAAGCCCGGCGAATCAATGATGGCCGTGCTGCGCTCCTCGTCCACCCAGTACAGGGTGGTACTGGTCGTGGTGTGCTTGCCGGTGTTCAGCGCCTGCGAGATCTCGTTGGTGGCGACCTTGGCATCTGGCAGCAGCAGATTGATCAACGTGCTTTTGCCCACGCCTGAGGGGCCGAGCACCAGGGTGGTCTTGCCCTGCAGCAGGCCGATGATGGCGTCGCGGTCTTCCTCGTCGGCATCTTCCAGCGACATCGGCAGCACCATATAGTGCGGCGGGTCCTCCACCGCGTCGCGCATGCTGCGATAAGGCGCCAGCCGCTCCCAGGCACGCAGAAAGGGCTCTTCCAGGTCCATCTTGTTGAGCGCAATGATGGGCGTGATGTGCGCGGCCTCGGCCGCAATCAGGGCGCGGGCCAGCTGCACTTCGCTGAACACGGGTTCGGCCGCTATCAGAATCAGGAGCTGGTCGAGATTGGCCGCAAAAGTCTTGGTGCGAATGTCGTCCTGGCGGTAGAAGAGATTGCGGCGCTCGATGACTTTCTCTATCGTGCCTTCATCGCCTTGGCCCGGTGGTGGTGCCAGCCATTGCACATGGTCGCCCACCACGGCCTGACTTTTCTTGCCGCGTGGGTGGCAGATGCGGCGCTCGCCGTCCGGTGTCTCAACCACGCAATGGCGGCCATAGCTGGCAACCACCAGGCCTGTCTGCAAATCACCCGCTGCTTGGGCGCCAGGGCGCCGTCCTTGCTTCGCCATAAAAAATCAGGCCAGCTTCAGCAGGGCTTCGATGCGGCGCGCACAGTCGATATCGGTCTCGGAAATGCCGCCCACATCGTGGGTGTTCAGGCTGACCTTGCAGCGGCCGTAGCTCACCTCGAGGTCGGGGTGGTGGTCCTGCTGGTGGGCGATCAGCGCCAGGGCATTCACAAACGCCATGGTTTCGTAGAAGTTGGCAAAGCGGTAGGTCTTGCTGATGGCGCTGTGGCCGGCGTCGCCGAGCAGCTGCCAGTCGGCTATGCCGGCCAGCTGCTCGCGCACCTGATCGGCGCTCAGGGCGCTGCGCGTGTGCTGGGACCAGTCTTTCTGTTGCAGGGTGGAGGGGCTCATGTCGGAAGCTCTGTTGGGGTTACAAACTGCCCGCGGGCGCCGGCATGCGTGCCAGGCGATCCACGGCGGGTGGATGAGAATAGTAAAAGCTCACATACCAGGGGTCTGGCGTGAGGGTTGAGGCATTGTCCTCGTAAAGCTTGAGCAGCGCCGAGGCCAGCTGCGCGCCGTCGGCCTGCTGCATGGCATAGGCGTCGGCCTCGAACTCGTCGCGGCGCGACATGGCGGACAGCAGCGGCGTGACAAAGAAGCTGAACACCGGCACGGCCAGCATGAACAGCAGCAGGGCCAAGGCGTTGTTGCCGGCGGCCGGGCCGAAGCCCTGGTCGATCAGCGGCGCGACGCCCAGGCCAGAGTAGAACCACAGCTGCTGGCTCAGCCAGCCCAGCAGTGCAAAGCCCAGCAGGGAAACACCGAACATCAGCAGCATGCGCTTGGTGATGTGCTTGTGCTTGAAGTGGCCGAGTTCGTGGGCCAGCACGGCCTCGACCTCGTCGGCGCTCAGCTGCTTGAGCAGGGTGTCGAAGAACACCACGCGCTTGGAGTTGCCAAAGCCCGTGAAATACGCGTTGGCATGGGCCGAGCGGCGGCTGCCGTCCATCACGAACAGACCCTTGGCCGCGAAGCCGCAGCGCTGCATGAGGGCGGTCACGCGGGTCTTGAGGACCTCATCGGTCAGCGGTTCGAACTTGTTGAACAGCGGCGCGATGAAGCTCGGGAAGATCCACATCAGCAGCAGATTGAAAACCGTCCATGCGCCCCAGGCCCAGAGCCACCACATGGGACCGGTGGTGCCCATGAGCCAGAGGATCAGCGCCGCGATAGGCAGGCCTATGACGGCGCCGACCAGGGTGGACTTGAGCAGGTCGCCCAGCCACAGGCCCAGAGTCATCTGGTTGAAGCCGAAGCGCTGCTCCAGCCTGAAGGTCTGGTACAGCGACAGCGGCAGCTCGATCAGGCCCGAAATCAGCGCAAAGCCGGCCAGCAGCGCCAGCTGCTGCCACATGCCGGGGCCCAGCAGTCCCGACAGCCAGCTGTTCAGCGCATCGAGCCCGCCCAGCAGGGTCCAGCACAGCAGTACGGCTGCGGACAGGGTGATGTCGATCAGCGAGACCTTGGCCTTGGCCAGGGTGTAGTCCGCGGCTTTCTGGTGCGCGGCCAGGCTGATGCGGTGCGCAAAGGTGGCAGGGACGGCGGCGCGGTGGCTGGCCACATGCCGCACCTGGCGCGATACCAGCCAGACGCGCAGCAGCCATTGCAGGACCACGGCCGCCGCGAACAGCAGCGACAGCGCGAGGGAAAAATCTAGGTGGGAAGCCATGTATTGGCAGTGTAGGCGACAATTTGCGCCATGTCTGAAGCTTGTTGCACGAATTCCGCCACCGCCGCGCCCGAGGCTGTACAGCCGCCCGTTCTGCCCAAATCCGACCTCAACATGGTCTGGCTGGACTGCGAGATGACGGGGCTCAATCCCGACCATGACCGCATTATCGAGATCGCCGTGGTGGTGAGCAGTGCCGACCTGCAGACCCGCATCGAGGGTCCGGTGTTCGCGATCCACCAGTCGGACGAGCTGCTGAACGGCATGGATGCCTGGAACAAGGGCACGCATGGCAGAAGCGGGCTGATCGACAAGGTCAAGGCCTCGACCGTGACCGAGGCTCAGGTCGAGGCGGCCCTGATCGCCTTTCTGAGCAAATACGTGCCCAAGGGCAAGACGCCGCTGTGCGGCAACAGCATAGGCCAGGACCGGCGCTTCATGGAGCGCTACATGCCCAAGCTCAACAGCTTCTTCCATTACCGCAATATCGATGTGAGCACCTTGAAGGAGCTGGCCAAGCGCTGGAAGCCCGAAGCCTATAGCTCGTTCAAGAAAAAGCAGCGCCACACGGCCATGGCCGATGTGCATGAATCGATAGACGAGCTGCAGCACTATCGCCAGCAGCTGCTCAGCGTCTAAGCCTTGACCCCGCTGCTTGCGGGAAAACCCGGTGTATGTGATAATTGCGTGCTTACCCGATCAATGGGTAATTTGCGCATCTCCATCACACACCGGGTTCTTACTTGCGTGCAGCGGCCTACATCCAGCCGACACGCCAAGCCATAACGCCCATCTGCCCCTTTTGCGAACGGGCAGTCAAAGTCTGACGGTGGATGTTGATAACCAACCGTCAAAAGAAGTGAGCAGGTCGCTGACTGCGTCGCTTTTTTCGTGAGTTTTTCATGACTGAAAAATCCCTGGAGCAGGGCCAAGTGGCCGCTGCCGATATGTCTTTGTCTTCGCCTGAACTCGATTCCCGTCTGGACGCCATGCTGGCGGCCGTGGATGCAGAGGAACTCGGCGCCGAGCAAGCTGCTGAAGAAGAGCAAGCCGAACCCAATGGTTTTGTGGAGCTGGGCCTGGCGCCCGAGCTGGTGCAGGCCGTGGCCGACCTGGGCTACACCAAGCCCACAGGCGTGCAAGAGCAAGCCATTCCCCTGGCCATGAACAGCGGCGGCGCGCAGCCGTTCGTGGACCTGATGGTGTCCAGCCAGACCGGTTCGGGCAAGACCGCTGCCTTCCTGCTGCCCGTGCTGCACACGCTGATCAAGCAGCGTGCCGAAGCCGATGCTGCAGCCAAGGCCGAGTTCGACCGTCTGTGCGCAGAAGCTGCAGCCAACGGCCAGCCTGCCCCCAAGCGCGCCAAGCGCAAGGACCCGACCAACGCCCGCAACTTCAAGGCTGCCGTGCCCGGCGCCCTGGTGCTGTGCCCCACACGTGAGCTGGCTCAGCAGGTGGCGCATGACGCCATCGAGCTGGTCAAGCACTGCCGCGGCATCCGTATTGCCAACATCGTGGGCGGCATGCCTTACCAGCTGCAGATCGCCAAGCTGCAGAACGCCGATCTGGTGGTGGCAACGCCCGGCCGTCTGCTGGACCTGCAGCGCTCCATGCAGATCAAGCTGGACCAGGTGCAGTTCCTGGTGGTGGACGAAGCCGACCGCATGCTGGACCTGGGCTTTGCCGACGATCTGGCCGAAGTCAACCAGATGACTGCCCAGCGCAAGCAGACCATGATGTTCAGCGCCACCTTTGCGCCGCGCATCCAGCAGCTGGCCATGCGCGTGATGCATGACAACGGCGCCAATGTGCAGAAGATCACGATTGCCACGGCTCAGCAAAAGCACGAGAACATCAAGCAGGTGCTGTTCTGGGCCGACAACGCCCAGCACAAGCGCAAGATGCTGGACCACTGGCTGCGCGACAGCAGCATCAACCAGGCCATCGTGTTTGCTTCCACCCAGGTGGAGTGCGACGGTTTGGCCAACGACCTGCAGCAGGACGGCTTCTCGGCCGTGGCGCTGCATGGCGCGCTGAGCCAGGGTCTGCGCAACCGTCGCCTGATGGCGCTGCGCAATGGCCAGGTGCAAATCCTGGTGGCCACCGACGTGGCTGCCCGCGGCATCGACGTGCCCACGATTACCCACGTCTTCAACTACGGCCTGCCCATGAAGGCTGAGGACTACACCCACCGTATCGGCCGTACCGGCCGTGCGGGTCGCGAAGGTGTGGCCGTGACCTTTGCCGAGTTCCGTGACCGTCGTCGCGTGTTCGATATCGAAGGCTATACCCGCCAGCAGTTCAAGTCCGAAGTGATCCCGGGTCTGGAGCCTGTGCAGCGCTTCCCTGCCGCAGGCGAGCGTGACGGCCGTCGCGGTGGTGGCGGCGGTGGTCGCGGTGGCTTCGGCGCGCGTCGTGACGGTGACGGCTATGGCCGCAAGAGCGGCTTCGGCAGCTTCGGCGGTGGCCGTGGCGGCAATGATCGCGGCGGCTTCGGTGGCGATCGTGGCGGTGATCGTTTCGGTGGCGACCGCGGTGGCTTCGGTGCACCTCGTGGCGACCGTTTTGCCGATCGCGGCGAGCGCGGTGGTGATCGTGGTTTTGGCGGCGGCCGTCCCAGCTTTGGTGGCGATCGTCCGGAGCGCAGCTTCGAGCGTCGCGACGACAACCGCGGCGAGCGCAGCTTTGACCGTGGCAATGATCGCGGCGGCGAACGTGGCGGCTTCGGCGGCGATCGCGGTGGCTTTGGCGCTCCGCGTCGTGAAGGCGGCGATTTCGCACGCAAGAGCTTCGGCGG
>JAFAIY010000041.1 GCA_019236485.1 Comamonas sp.
AATATTGGCTTGCGCAAAAACGTCCAGAGGGCCCGCTACATCTAGTAGCTGGACGCCCGGCAAGGCGAGGATAGCAATGCTCTTCTTCATGGCTTGGATCATGTCAGCATTTCATGCGAAATGGCAGAAATTGACTTGATACGTCTATTGATGACAGTTCAGTGTATCCACAGAATCAAGTCGAGCACTTTGAAAGGAGCCCAACATGAGTCTCGATATTGATGGCGTCAAGATCCCTGACAGCAAGCTTGCCCGTGAAATCACGGAAATGGTCAGGGACACAGCCTCGCCGCTGTTGTTCCAACATTCCAGCCGCGTTTACTACTTCGGCGCATTGGCAGGCAAAAAGCGCGGACTGAAGTTCGATCCCGAACTGCTGTACTGCGGCTGCATGTTCCATGATATGGGCCTGACCCACAAGCACAGCAGCGATTGCTGCCGCTTCGAAGTCGATGGCGCCAACGCGGCCAGTGACTTCCTGAAAGGCCATGGGATCAGCCAGAAGGACATCGACTTGGTTTGGACTGCCATTGCCTTGCATACAACGCCCGGCATCCCCGAGTTCATGGACCCGGTCATCGCCCTGGTAACGGCGGGCGTGGAGATGGATGTGCTGGGACTAACTTACCCCGAGTACAGCGATGCCGAGCGTAATGCCATTGTGGGCGCGTATCCGCGCACTCCGCAATTCAAGGAAGACATCATTCAAGCCTTCTATGACGGCATAAAGCACAAGCCACAGACGACCTTTGGCAATGTGAAGGCCGATGTGCTGGCGGACAAGGACCCGGCGTTCAGGCCAATGAACTTCTGTAGTGTGATCCGTAACTCGAAGTGGCCGAGCTGAGGGATAAGGCCGTGAAGGATCTACAAGCTCAACAGCGTCTGGCCCAAGCAGACACGATTCACATCACGGATCTGGAATCTGCCATTAACTACTGGCGGACTCAGCATCCTTGCGACGACGATGCCAGTCTGCCACCAGACCTGGAGGTGCTAGCCGAGGTCTATGCACAGATGATCATGCACCGAGCTATGGAGGTCGAGGCCGCTCGCATACCGCAGCATGCGCTCGATGCTTGGATCGCCTGGTACGCGACAACCAAAGACACGCCCTGTATCGCCATTTGCTCCACCAGTCAGGGCGATGCCGAGTGCAAGGGCTGCGGGCGCTCCGAGCAAGAGGTACACGGGTGGCTGGCGCTCAGCCCTTTTGCCAAACGCAAGGTATGGCTGCGGATCACGAACGAAGGTCGTGCACTGAGATTCAATCGCTACGCGGAGCGTGCGTTGCTGCAATGATCTCAGGTGGGATGAGATAGCGAGGAGCCCTCGCTTCCCATTCTGTTCACATAGAGCGCATTGTTAGCCATGCCCTCAATTGCCTCAAGGACCTGAAAGCTCGGATATGTTGCGAGTTGGGGATACCGCTGACGGTGATAGCAGGACCAGTAGCTTATGACGCGATGCCACGTAGTGGCCATGAACGCAAGGTTTTGATGCGCGAACGTACCATAGGCCTCGTGGTTCATAGTGGGAAGGGCGCGAGCGACGGCTTGGACGATCTCTATGACGTACTCGCCAACGGGTTGGCCCAGGAACGGAGCCACCCAGGTTTGACCATTGCCAACTAGGTTTCAAAGGCAACTGGACAAGCAAATGGGAGTTGAGTTGCCCAACAGCAAGACCAGTGGGATGGCAATCGGCCCGAGCATCAAATATGACAGTGGGCGCGGTTGGTTTCTAACGGCCAAATGGCAGTTCGAAAAGAACATGAAAAATAGCGCTCAAGGCAATGCGCTGTGGCTCAGAGCTGTATTGCCTCTCTGATCCTGAGCCGCCGCAAGGATGCTCATGGCCTGCACTCACAACTGCATGTGTGTATGGCTGTCTTCGAAGCGCGTTGATAGGTCACTGGCGTATTTGAACGCTCGGAGATGGCCATGCGCTCGGATAAACGGCGGGTGTGCTCTCGGCCCTGGTTTCAGGTGGTCATGGTGGGAGGCCAGTTGTGCCTCTCTGCCTGGCAAGCGCGGCACCATGCGTAAAGCGCGTCGTACATCACCATGCCGTGCCTGAGCATCTCCTGGTCATCGCTGAAGTTGCGCGACAAACCCAGCGACAGCGCATAGAGCCCTGCGGACTGCGGCGTCAGGTCCAGCCGCGAGGTGTCGGCACCGCGCACGATGGCGGCCAACTGACGCAGCGCTGAGTCGTCCAAGTTGTACTTGGCCAGGAAGGCATCAAGACTGCACAGTTCGCCCACATGGCTCAGCTCGACATTCGGAATGTGGTAGGGAATCGCTCCAGTGGCGCTGGCAGTGCTCAGAACCTCGCTGGCAGGCACATAAAGAAACTCGGGTTCGTTGTCGATGAAACGCGCAATCAGCCAGGGGCAGGCGATGCGATCGATCTTCGGGCGTTCTCGGGTGATCCACTTCACGGTGTTTCTCCTTGGCGTGGTGATTAGCCGTGGGTGACCAGCGGGTGCACGATCAGCCCAATGACAGCCGCCGCCGCGACGATGACGGGCTCGGGCACCTTCTTGAAACGCCACAGGATGGCCGCGGTCGCAACCGCCAGCGCCGCGGTGATCCAATCGGAGATGGAGCGCTGACCGATGACGATCACCGCACCCGCGATGGAGCCGATGGCGGCGGCAGTGACGCCATTGACGAACGCAATGACGTCCGGACGTTTGCCGTATTTCTTGAAGTACGGTGCGGGGATCACCGTGAACAAATAGCAAGGCACGAATGTGGCTAGCGCTGCCACCACTGCGCCCCAGAATCCCGTGACCAGGTAGCCGATGAAACCCGTAGTGATGACCACCGGGCCCGGCGTGATCATGGCCACAGCCACCGCATCCACGAACTGCTGATCAGTCAGCCAGCCATACTCCTTGACGACACCTCCGTACAGGAAGGGAACGATCGCCAGACCACTGCCGAAGACGAAGCTGCCGGCATAGGCAAAGTACAGGCCGATCTGCTTGAGCTTGGTCCAGTCGATGGTGTTGAGTGCGAACATCCCGAGCAGCGGCGCGGCAAGGCTGTTAAGGCCGCTCTTGCGTGTCAGCCAGGCGGGAGGAGCCCGCCAGAGCCAGACCAGAATGCCGGCCCCGAGAAACAGCCAGACCTCTTCCGATTTGGTGATCACGGTGACGGCCGCGCTGACCAGGAAAATGGGCCACAGCAGCTTGTCCTTGCCGATGCTCTTGGCAGTCAGCTTGTAAGCGCTCAGGGCGATGATGCCGATCACGGCAGCCCCCACGCCGTAGAACACCGATTGCATCCAGCCGATCCCGCCATAAGCCACATAGGCCGCACCAAGCGCCACGACCATGAAGAAGGACGGCAGCACAAAAGCAATCCCTACTAGGGACGCGCCCAGAAAGCGGTAATGCACATAGCCCAGGTAGATGGCCAGTTGAGCGGCCAGCGGCCCCGGCATCAGCTGAGCCAGCGCCAAGCCTTCCTTGTAGTCTGCGTCCGTGATCCACTGGCGCTTTTCCACCAGGTCGCGATACATATAGCCCGCCAGGGCTACGGGGCCGCCGAAGCCCCAGGTTCCCAAGGCCAGCATGTAGCGCGCGAGCTGCCAGAGTGTGTACCCGGGGGAGCTTGCTGCGCTGGTATCGGTCGCAGCCGTTGTGTGGAGGTCGCTCATATTCGCCCCTGAAGTGCTTGAGTGCTACGGCTTGCGTGGACTGGAGAAATGCGCATGAAGCGAGTCCAGCACTCCGCCTATGTCTGTGAGTAGTGAGTCGTCGTCCGGCCAGCGCTTGCGGGCGCCGGCCAGCACGGCTTCGAACCCCGCCGCCTCGGCTGAGGATGTACCTCCCACATCGAGCGCATGCACCATGGCGCCCAGGTGGGAGAGGCCTCGGTCGCCGTCGAGCCCAAAGCTCGTCTGCAACACTTCGAACGTCACCCGATCTCCGACGTGCGAAAAGGTCGCGCCATCGAAGTCGAAGCCCAGCGCATCGGGCGGACAGTCAGCCGGGGTGTCCAGCCATAAGAAGCGTGCATGTGGGTCGATGAAGCGTTGGATCAGCCAAGCACTGGCCACGCGGTCTACCCACAAATGGCGGCGCGTCGCCCAGAGGCGCCCCTGGTACTGCATGCGATCGCGCCGGGTAATGCGTCCCGCGGTGGCCTGCGGCTCGCAAGGAGACTGCATGGCATTGATGGCGTTACTGAAGTCTCGCCACTGGGCTTCGGCTCGTATCGAGGTCTCGCCGGGAAAGAAGTCGATCTTACGGATAGCGTCATAGGCGCGTGCGTGCCGACGCTGCAAGCGATTGAGCTCGGTTAAGCCCAGGCTGGACAGCGTCTTGCGCGCTTCGGCCAGGTCCAGTAGCCATCGGGTGTAGCCCTCTGTGCGATCGAACAGCGCCTGGTAGACGGCTTGCTCGGCCATGTCTTGGGCTTGGACATGGAGCAACCAGGCCTGGCCTCCTTCTTGCAGAGCTTCCTCCGCAAGGGCTTGCAGCTGCGACGCCTGCTCCGCGTCCGAGGGCAGCAGGTAGGCACCGTCGCGCAAGGCAGCACAGCCCAGTGCCTTGACGGCCCGCCAGATCCGCATGCGCGGCGTAGCGCTGGAGGCCGGCAGGCTGACGATCAGGGCCAGCCAGGAGTCCGAAGTGAGAGTCATGGCGGAAGCATAGGATCCAGTCACGACTGCTGCAATGCTGTAGTTATCTCTACAACTTAATGTCGCTCAGGATTTTTTGCAGCAATCGCCAACGATGACCGTGATGTCTGCGTATTCCGGTTGAGCTGACCATCTGCGCCGGATATGGTGGACCAGTCCGTGGATTGAGATCGGCTGCGTTCGGCCAGGAGCAGCCAGCGGCGAGGATTATCAGCGGCCGTTCAACTTAAATATGGGGGGCCATAGGCACGCGAAAGCGTGCCCCGAGAACATCCGTTTCTATCGACCTTTTAATTCATCGTGGGCACTGCAGCCAAAAAACCCTTGGGTAATCCGGTTGGGAACTCAGGAAAATCGACTGTAAAGATTTCGTCTAGGTGTCTATCGGCCATCCCGAACGCGGACAAAAAGAGTTCCGCGCCGTGTGCAGAAGGTTGGCACACGATCCCTCCGCTGGTTGCAGCAGGAAAAAGCTTGACCATGTGTTCTTTTTGGCCGTACTGAAACTGCCCCTCGATAAGGTTATCGCTGTGCAAGCCAAAGAGGATATGGTTCAACAACTGGTTGAACTGCTTAAACTCACTATCATCGAATTCCATGGAGCTCGCGAAGTCGTTAAAGCTCACGAAGATTTGCATCTTCGGACGACCCTCCATGTCGAAGGCCAGATTCTTACCCATGAAAAGGCGCTGCACGGTCGCGTAAATAAGAAAGTGGGCACGTAGTTGGTACGTAGACAGTGAGTCAACGATCTTCGCCAGCCTTGCACTTCGGTCGTCCCGACCACCCTCAGTACGGGCGGAAGCCAGGATGCCGCCAAAATACTCCACGGCAAGCGGATCGCTCGCGTACGAACCCTCATTTATGACGCTCTTGAGCACCTTTGGAGGTACCTGGCCTGGTGTGTCAGCCTTGGCTCCCAACTTTCCCTGCGCCGACGTAAAGATTTGACCCACAGCTTCAACTCGCTTTTGAGTGAAGTCCTTTAGTCCGCTTCCGAGATAATCCGCAGTGGGACCTAGGAGTTTCTCTAAGCCGTCCTTACCTAAGTATGCGGCCAGCGCGCCAAGACCAACCGTTGTTATTGGATCTGCCACAAACTTTCCTCGAAGAAATAACTTAATGCTGACCGCACCAAGCCGTAGGCCAAATCTGGCGCTTTCGGCCTGAGCAGGTCCGAGAGTGAATTCGTTTAAACGCTATAACTATAGCCTGTGCATGGAGTTGGGCCATGCAACATGAGCTTCGTACATCATCAGATGACGGCTTTACTGTTCTTTCCTGAAGGACAGCTTAGGGTCGGTCTGCGACTTTCGCAGTCCGGCCAGAAGCGGGCTTCGATGAAGCACCGCAGACAGTCTGCTTCGAAGGGGATATGCCTGCTGCAAAAATGTTGTCGATTAATACCCCTGAGGTCCTTCTCAGCAAACGTTCTATTCTGGATGTACCAATTAGCAACTGCTCCATTCCACACAGCTACGCTGGATGTGCCACGGACATTTCAACCCTGTTGCGGCCCTTCGCCTTGGCGCTGTACAGGGCTTCGTCGGCCGCACGGATGACAGCGGACACGTCCATGTCCTGCTCCGGCGTCCAGGCCGCCGCCCCTATGCTGGCCGTGACATGACCGTGCTCGCTGCCCGCATGCTCGATCGCCAGATCGGAGATGGCCGAGCGGATGTTTTCGGCAATCGAGGCCGCACCTTCCGGCGTGGTGTCGGGCAGGACCACGATGAATTCCTCGCCGCCATAGCGCGCAGCGCTGTCCACGGGACGGCGGATATTCTCGCCAATGCATTTTGCGACGGCCGTCAGAGCGTCGTCCCCGGCCTGATGACCATAGGTGTCGTTGTAGACCTTGAACCTGTCGATATCAACGAACAGCAAGGAGAACACGCTGCGGTTGCGCCTGGCCCGGCGCCATTCCTGGTCCAGGATCTCGCCCAGGGTGCGGCGGTTGTGGAGCCCGGTCAGCCCATCGGTGCGCGCCAGCATGGCGAGCTCAGCCTCCGCGCGCATCCGGCGCCGCAGCTGCACCCCGAACGCAAAAGACAGGCCTATAAA
>JAFAIY010000083.1 GCA_019236485.1 Comamonas sp.
CTGCCCATCAAGTTCGCCGCGACCATCGAAGAGGCGCTGGGCCGCTCGCCCGATCGTCCCGCCAAGTTCGACGGCATCGAGGATCTGCCCAAGCGCGTGGTCGTGATGGCCGCCGACGTGGAACAGGTCAAGGCCTTTATTGCCGCAAACTGCAAATAAAGCCCTGCGGGATTAAGAGCGGCTAACACGACCCAGCAAACCGAAGGTTTGCGGTTGAGACGAGGCGCGAAGCCGCGGGCAGTACAGAAGTACGACAAGGCGAAGCAACGACGTATCAAGGGTTGTGTTGGCGGCTCCAAGCTGGACAAGCACCTGGAGCCTGGCTGCAGGTGCTTTTCTTTTGGAGTGAAATAGGCTCTAGCGCTTATAGGTAAAGCGCTGGTAGCTATCAGATTAGGTATTTCAGCAAGGTGATGCAGGCATGAAGGTCATAGGCTTTGCCGGATATTCGGGCGTGGGCAAGACCACGCTGGTCGAGGCCCTGGTGGCGCTGCTCAGGCAGCGCGGGCTCAAGGTTTCGGTCGTCAAGCATGCCCATCATTTGTTCGATGTGGACCGCGAAGGCAAGGACAGCTGGCGTCATCGCCAGGCCGGAGCCTACGAGGTGCTGCTGGCCTCGGAGAGGCGCATGGCGCTGATGCGCGAGCACGAGCAGCCTCTGGAGCTCAGCGTGCACGACATGCTGGCCCAGCTGGACCCGGGCGTGGACTGGGTGCTGGTCGAAGGCTTCAAGCATGGCGATATGCCCAAGATCGAGGTCTGGCGCCTGCAACAGGATCGCCTCGCCAAAGGCAAGACCATAGACCCGCTCTATCCGCATGACGCCAGGGTGCTGGCTGTGGCCACCGATGTGGCCCGGGACCTGCCGCAAGCGCCCAGCCAGCCGGTGCTGGACCTGAACCGGCCGCAGGCCGTGCTGCAGTGGCTGCTGGATAGGGCAGACTCTCTGGAATACAAGAATTGAGGAAAGACATCGCAATGCAAGCACAGCGCAAACCGCTCAAGCCCCTGGACGACGCTCTGCAGGAGCTGCTGGCCCATGCCCGGCCCTTGGCGGGTGCCCAGCAGGTGGACACTTTCGATGCCGATGGCCGGGTGCTGCTGCAGGCCGCGGTATCGCCGCTGCAGGTGCCGCCGCAGGACAATTCGGCCATGGACGGCTATGCGGTGCGGGCCGCCGAATGCGTGGGCGGGGATGCGGTGCTGCCGGTTTCCCAGCGCATTCCCGCGGGCACCGCGCCCGAGGCCCTGGTCGCAGGCTCGGTGGCGCGCATCTTCACGGGCGCGCCCGTGCCCGCAGGGGCCGATGCCATCGTGATGCAGGAAGACTGCGAGGCCCTGGAAGACGGTCGCGTGCGCATCAAGGCCCGGCCTGCAGTGGGGCAGTGGATACGCGGCTCGGGCGAGGACATCGCTCAGGGTGCCACGGTCATAGAAGCGGGCACGCGGCTCACGCCCGCCCATCTGGGGCTGGCTGCCAGCATGGGCTTTGCGAGTCTGCAGGTCGCACGCAAGCCGCGCGTGGCCCTGTTCTCCACGGGGGACGAGCTGGTCATGCCAGGCACCGTGGCGCCGCAGGACATGAAGCCCGGCAGCATCTACAACAGCAACCGCTTCTTTTTGCGCGCCTTGCTGCTGCGCATGGGCTGCGAGGTGACGGACCTGGGCATAGTGCCCGATGACCGCGAGGCCACGATTGCGGCGCTGGCCGATGCCGCCATGGACCATGATGTGATCGTCACCAGCGGCGGCGTCTCGGTGGGCGAGGAAGACCATATCAAGCCCGCGGTGCAGCATCTGGGCCAGCTCGACCTCTGGCAGATCAGCATCAAGCCCGGCAAGCCTTTTGCCTATGGCCGCGTGAACCGCGAGTCCGGCACGGGCTTTGCGCATTTCATAGGCCTGCCCGGCAATCCGGTGTCCAGCTTTGTGACCTTTCAGGTGCTGGTGCGCCCGTTTCTGCTGCGCCTGCAGGGCGTGCAGAACGTGCTGCCGCGCGCCATCGAGGCGCGCGCGGACTTTGCCTGGCCCAAGGGCGACAAGCGCCGCGAATTCCTGCGCGTGCGCTACAACGAGCGTGGCGGACTCGAGCTGTTCCGCAACCAGAGCTCGGGCGTGCTGACTTCCACGGCCTGGGGCGATGGCGTGGTGGACAACCCCGCCGGCACGGCGATTGCCGAAGGCGACAGCGTGCGCTTTATCCCGTTTGCAGAACTCATGGCCTGAAGGAGCCGGCATGCATCAGATCACCGTCCGATACTTTGCTTCCATCCGCGAAGCCATGGGCTCCGGCCACGAAAGCCTGCAGACGGCAGCCGCCACCGTGGGCAGGCTGCGCGAGGAACTCATGGGCCGCAGCGCTGCCGCAGCCCAGGCCCTGGCCGCGGGCAAGGCCGTGCGCATGGCGCTGAACCAGACCATGTGCGAAGGCGATACCGAAATCCGCAGCGGCGACGAAGTGGCTTTTTTCCCGCCGGTGACCGGCGGCTGAATTGGGCTTCCCCTGAGCCGCTTTGCGGCTTCCTCCTGAGGTGGACGACACCTTCGCCGCGGGCGGCCCTTGCTGGGTGTCCCTGGCTTCGGGGGCACCAGTCTCATAAAGCCTGGGCGGTGTCTGGAGCGCTGAAATGCAACGGCCTGTGCCCGGCGGCGCCGGCCGTTTTTCATGGGCGGGCCGCTCTCTTTGGTGCCGCTCGCAGCCCGCGTGGAGGCTTCAGCGTGGGACTACCTACTAGGGTTATCCCATGGGTTTTTTTGTCGTTTAGGCGACTTTCCTTCCAGAGAATGCAGCGCTTCTTTAAGCAAGAAAGCGTTGAACTCATGACAACTCACGTCAATATGGAGGAGACCCGCTCGGCGCGCTTTGCCATGCGCTGTGCGAGCTGGGCGGAAAAGTGGTTCCCGGATTCCTGGGTGTTTGCCGTGGTCGGCATCTGCATCGTGGTGCTCGCGGCTTTTGCGATAGGCGCACCCGTGCACGACACCAGCAAGGCCTTCGGCAAGGGTTTCTGGAGCCTGATTCCCTTCACCATGCAGATGGCCTTTGTAGTCATAGGCGGCTATGTGGTGGCCAGCTCCGGGCCCGCATCCCGGCTCATCGAGGCCCTGGCCCGCGTGCCGCGCAACGGCCGCTCGGCCGTGGCCTGGGTGGCTTTTGTGTCCATGACGGCCTCGCTGCTGAACTGGGGCCTGAGCCTGGTGTTCGGCGGCCTGCTGGTCAAGGCCCTGGCGCGCCGCAGCGACATCAAGATGGATTATCGCGCCGCGGGCGCCGCGGTCTATCTGGGCCTGGGCGCCGTCTGGGCGCTGGGCATCTCGTCTTCGGCGGCCCAGTTGCAGGCCAATGCGGCCAGCCTGCCGCCCGGCATTCTGGCGATCACCGGAGTGATTCCGTTCACGCAGACCATCTTCATGTGGCAGTCCGGCGTGATGCTGGCGGTGCTGATGCTGGTGTCCATCGTCGTGGCCTATATGACGGCCCCCGGCGACCAGGCGGCCCGCGATGCCGCGCAGTGCGAGGTGGACATCCAGGCCGAGGCCGTGAAGACCGCGGCCAGGCCCAGCCGTCCCGGCGAATGGCTGGAGTACAGCCCGATTCTCATCATCATGCTGGTGGCGCTGACCGTGGGCTGGATGGTCGAGGAGTTCTCGAGCAAGCCCTTCATCCAGGCGATCTCGGGCCTCAACACCTACAACCTGATCTTTCTGATGGCGGGGGCGCTGCTGCACTGGCGTCCGCGCAGCTTCCTCGATGCCGTGGCGCGCGCAGTGCCCACCACCACCGGCGTGCTGATCCAGTTTCCGCTTTATGGCGCGATCGCCGCCATCATGACCGAGGTCAAGGGTGCGGACGGAGCGAGCATCGCCCACCATATCTCCACCTTCTTCACCCATTTCGCCACGCATGACACCTATGCGCTGCTCATGGGCACCTACTCGGCCGTGCTGGGCTTTTTCCTGCCCTCGGGCGGCGGCAAGTGGATCATCGAAGCACCTTATGTGATGCAGGTGGCCAATGATTTGCACTACCACCTGGGCTGGGCCGTGCAGATCTACAACGCGGCCGAGGCCCTGCCCAATCTGATCAACCCCTTCTACATGCTGCCGCTGTTGGGCGTGCTGGGCCTGAAGGCGCGCGATCTGATCGGTTTCAGCTTTGTGCAACTGCTGGTTCACACACCGCTGGTGCTGTTCCTGCTATGGTTCCTGGGTCAGACCCTGAGCTATATCCCTCCTGTGATGCCATGACCCAAGCTGCCGATTTGCCCACTCCCGAAGTCAACCCCGAGATCAGCGCGCGTACCCGCAAGGCGCTGGCCGAAGCGCGCGAGCGCGGCGTCAAGCTCGGCTCTGCTGGCGCGGCCAATATCCGCGCCACGGTGGAAAAGCGCAAATCGGCGGCCGATGCCTTTGCCAAGCAGCATCAGGCCCTGTTTGCCGAGCTGCAGGCAAAAGGCCTGACTCACCGCGCCATGGCGGCCGAGCTCAATGCGCGCGGCATTGCTGCGGCCAAGGGCGGCGAATGGACGCACGGCCAAGTGCAGCGCATTCTGAACCGCTATGCGGACTGGAAGGCTGCGGAAGCGGGTGACGCCTGAGGCCGCCACGTCCATGGAAAAGCCGTGCGGCGCTTGCTGCACGGCTTTGTTTTGATAGCACTTGGCGCTTGCTAACGCTGGGCTGGAGGCCGATGAAGCCTCAAGGTTTGGCTGTCCTGGCCGCCAAGACTTACAATGCGGGCTTCAGGTGCCGGGGGGCGCCTGCCCGCACAAGAGGCTCTCACCCCTGTTTCGATTCGGATCATGTTCTGACAGACCATGGTTGCCGTACGGGCCCAGCGCGGGGGGCTGTGCACGCAACCCGGAGCACTGTCATGACTTCCTCCTCTCTTTCCCCCCAGGCGCGGCGCGCTATGGTGCGGGACTACAAGCAATCCTTTCCCCCTTTGGGCATTTACGCCGTGCGCTGCGAGGCCGCCGGACTGCTGCGTCTGGGCGCCAGCCGCAATGTGGACGGCATGCTCAACCGCATACGCTTTGAGCTGGCCACCGGCTTGCAGCGCGATGCGCAGCTCAGCCAGGCCTGGGCCAGACATGGTGAGCAGGCTTTTCGCTTCGAGGTGCTGGACCGCGTCAAGCAGCGTGCCGACCCTGACTTTGACTACGAGGCCGAGCTCCAGGCCCTGCTGGCGCTGTGGCAGGCCGAGCTGCAGCCGGACCCCACCGCTGCCGGAGACCAGCCATGAGCACCCGGGCCTTGAACTTCGGCAACACGCTGTGGCGTGCCCAGGCCGTGCTGCAGCAGCGTCTGGATGAGCGCCTGGGCGACTGGCATGGGCTGAACCTGGGCGACTATCAGTTGCTGAGCGCCCTGGAGTCGCAACCCCATGGCCTGGTCTTGCGGGCCCTGGCCATAACCCTGCTGCAAGCCCCGGCGGTCACGCTGCGCCAACTGCTGCCCATGGAAAAAACCGGTCTGCTGGAGCGTGCACAAGGCCTGGTGCGGCTGCGCCCGGCCGGCCGCCAACTGCTGGCAGAGGCCAGGCGCACGACGGAGGCGGTCTACGCCCAGGCCTTGCAGGCTTTGGGCGCGGATGCCAGCACCCTGGCGGACTGCCAGCAGTTGCTGGAGCGACTGGCCCTGCCGGCAAGGGGAAAGCTATGAAGACCGCGATGTCGGAGTGCAGGGCACTCTCCCCCGAGGCCCTGGTCGATGAACTCAAGGTGCGTGCCCGTGTGCGGCTGAACCGCGCGCGGCGCGCCGGCAGCGCCGGCACCATCCGCCTGCGCGACGCCCTGCACGAAACAGCCCGCGAGCTGGGTTTTGCCGACTGGGAGCACGCGCGCCGCGTGCTGTCCGGCCTGGCCGCTCCCGATGACGACCTGGGCGGCTTCTGGCATGTGCCGCGTACCGGCATCCTGCTGCACATCTGGTTCAGCGATTACGCCGAGGCACGCGCCGTGCTTGAGCAGCAGGGTGAAGGGTTTCTGCTGCCTTACCGGCGCCAGTGCTTTATCGTGCAGGCGCCTTTCATCGAGGCGCTGGGCCTGAGCCCGGCCGACCCGGCCTGGGCCGAAATCGGGCGTGATCTGGTGGCGGCCTATGGCAGGCCCGCCTGGCGGGCATTGGCATGGCAGCGTCTGCATGCGCCGCCTGGAGATTTTTGATGCAGGCCCGGAATTGCGCTTGAGATATGCCGTCCGGTGCCCGCCAATCAATCGCCAGGGCTCGGCTGGATCCGAAACCTCAGGCTTCGGCCGGCGGTGCCGGCAACTGCGGCGCGCGCCATTCCAGCAGCTCGGCCAGGCGCTGCACGATCCAGTCGGCTTCTGCGGGGCTGACCACCGAGCCTTCGGCGGCCAGTCCTGCATGCATGCCCAGCAGCACCTGTTCTTCTGAGGAGTTGCCCGAGTGGTACAGCGTCTGTGCCTGCTCGGTCAGATGGCAGGCCAGGTCTTCGCAGAGTTCATAGCGCGCCACGACCTGGGCTATCGGGGCCGACAGCTTGCCGCTGCGGCTGCGAAACAGATCGGCAAAGCTGGGCGGCGGCTGAATCTGGCTGGTGTCGTCCATAGGGCCTTGACCTTTAGCTCGGCTCGAACAGACGCTCGAAACGCTCGATATCCACAGCCAGCTCGCAGGTGAT
>JAFAIY010000101.1 GCA_019236485.1 Comamonas sp.
TGCCTGGCGCTTGCTGCCTGCAACGGCGACAAACAGCCACCGGCCGCCGCCGATAGCCAGACGGCGCTGCGCCGCGAAGGCAATCTGGTCGTGGTGCCGCCGCAATCCCCGGTGCTGGCGCAGCTGAAGCTGGCCCAGGTCAGCCAGGAGCAGGTCCAGACCCTGGTCTCCGCGCCGGCGAATATCGAGGCCGAGCCCGAGAAGCTGGTCAAGATCATGCCTCCGGTTGCGGGCCGGCTGGTGCGCCTGCACCGCCAACTCGGCGATCCGGTCAAGGCCGGCGAGGCCTTGATCACCATGGACTCCTCCGACATCTCGGGCGCGCGGGCCGACAACACCAAGGCCCAGTCGGCGCTGCTGCTGGCGCGCCAGGAGTTCGACCGCCAGAAGCTGCTGTTCGATGCCGAGATCGCGGCGCGCAAGGACTATGAGGCTGCGCAGCAATCGCTGGCCGCGGCCAGCGCCGATGCGCGCGCCGCAACCGACCGTCTGGCCCAGCTGGGTGCCGATGTGCAGGCCAGCTCGCGCGGCAGCTATGTGATCAAGTCGCCTATCAGCGGGCGCGTGGTGGAGATGGCGGGCTCTCAGGGCGGTTACTGGAACGATGTGAACGCCTCGGTGATGACCGTGGCCGACCTCAGCAAGGTCTGGCTCAGCGCCAGCGTGCCCGAGCGCGACCTGGCCCATGTGGACGTGGGCCAGGAAGCGCATATCGCTCTGACCGCCTATCCCGATCTCAAGCTCGCCGGCCGTGTGCAATATGTGGGCGAGATCGTCGATCCGGCCACGCGCAGCGTCAAGGTGCGCGTGGCCGTGGACAACCGCGACGGGCGGCTGCGCCCCGGCATGTTTGCGCGCGTGAGCTTCGACGGCCCGGGCCGCGATGCCCTCATGGTGCCGACCACGGCGCTGCTCCAGGGCAATGTGAGCACACGGGTGTTCGTGGACAAGGGCCGCACGGACAAGGGCGCGCGCTTTGAGCCGCGCGACGTGCAGGTCGGCGTACAGCAGGACGGCAAGGTGGAGATCCGCTCGGGTCTGGCGGCCGGCGAGCGCATCGTCGTCAACGGTGGAGTACTGCTGCAATGATCGAGCGCATCGTCAATCTCAGCTTCGCACGCCGCGGCGTGGTGTGGCTGATCTTCATCTTCGCGGCCCTGTATGGCGGGTTCAGCTGGAAGCAGCTGCCGCTCGAGGCCTATCCCGACATCGCCGACGTGACCTCGCAGATCGTCACCCAGGTGCCGGGCCTGGCGGCCGAGGAAATCGAGCAGCAGATCACGATTCCGCTGGAGCGCGCGCTGCTGGCCACGCCGGCCATGCATGTGCTGCGCTCGCGCAGCCTGTTCGGCCTGTCGCTGATCACCGTGGTGTTCGAGGACGGGGTCGACGGCTACTGGGCGCGCCAGCGCCTCAAGGAGCGCATGGACGAGGTTGATCTGCCCTATGGCGCGCGTGCCGCGCTCGACCCCTACAGCTCGCCCACGGGCGAGGTCTATCGCTATACGCTGGAAAGCCCCACGCACAGCCTGCGCGAGCTGTCCGAGCTGCAGCAATGGGTGGTGATCCCGCGGCTCAAGAAAGCCCAGTCCGTGGTGGACGTGACCAATTTCGGCGGCCTGACCACGCAGTTCATGCTCGAGCTCGATCCCGCACGGCTGCTGCAGTACGGGCTGACCCTGTCCCAGGTGATCGATGCCATCAATGCCAACAACGCCAGCGGCGGCGGCAGCGTCATAGACCGCGGCGAAGTCTCCTATGTGGTGCGCGGCGTGGGCCTGCTGCGCTCGCTGGACGACATGGGCAATGTGGTGGTCAAGACCTCGGACAACGGCACGCCCATCCTGGTCAAGGACCTGGGCCGTCTGACCTACGGCAATGTGGAGCGCCGCGGCATTCTGGGCAAGGACGACAACTCCGACACCCTGGAAGGCATCGTGCTGCTGCTCAAGGATGCGAACCCCTCCAAGGCGCTGGAAGGCATACACGCGGCGGTGAAGGAGCTCAACGAAAAGATGCTGCCGCCCGACGTCAAGATCGTGCCCTATCTGGATCGCACCACGCTGATCGAGCGCACCACGCATACTGTGGGCAAGACCCTGGCCGAAGGCATGATCGTCGTGACCCTGGTGCTGCTGCTGTTCCTCGGCAGCCCGCGCGCGGCGCTGATCGTGGCGCTGACGATTCCCATGGCGCTGCTGCTGGCCTTTGTGTTCATGCATCACGCCAAGATTCCGGCCAATCTGCTGTCGCTGGGGGCCATAGACTTCGGCATTCTGGTCGACGGCGCCGTGGTGGTGGTGGAGAACATTCTGCGCCGTCGCGAGGCCCAGGAGGACAAGCCCTTGACGCCGCGCGACGCCATCTCGGCCACGCTGCAGGTGGCGCGTCCCATCTTCTTCGGCATGTGCGTGATCGCTGCCGCCTATCTGCCGCTGTTCGGCTTCGAGCGCATCGAGTACAAGCTGTTCTCGCCCATGGCCAGCGCCGTGGGGGCGGCCCTGGTGGGCGCGCTGGCCGTGGCGCTGCTGCTCACGCCGGCCCTGGCCTGGCTGGCTTTCCGCCGTCCGCGCAAGATCTTCCACAACCCTGTGCTGCATTGGCTGGGCGAGCGCTATGACCGCTTCCTCGGCACCGCCGTGGGGCAGATGCGCTGGCTGGCCGGGGCCGTGGCGGCGGCGCTGGTGGCCCTGGTGCTGCTGGCCGGCACCATAGGCCGCGACTTCCTGCCCTATCTGGACGAGGGCTCGATCTGGCTGCAGGTGCAGATGCCTCCCGGCATCACGCTGGACAAGGCGCGCGACATGGCCGACGAGCTGCGCCGCGCGACGCTGGAGTTCCCCGAGGTGTCCTATATCGTGACCCAGACCGGCCGCAACGACGACGGCACCGATTACTGGACGCCTTCGCACATCGAGGCCAGCGTGGGCCTGCATCCCTATGACCAATGGAAGTCGGGTCTGAACAAGCAGCAGCTGATCGCCAAGATGGCCGAGCGCTTCGAGAAGATGCCCGGCTATACCGTGGGCTTTATGCAGCCCATGATCGACGGCGTGCAGGACAAGCTCTCGGGCGCGCACAGCGATCTGACCGTCAAGGTCTACGGCCAGGACCTCACCGAGGACCGGCGCGTGGCCGACGATATGGTAGGCATTCTGTCCAAGGTGCCCGGCGCGGCCGATGTGGCCGTGGACGTCGAGCCGCCGCTGCCCAATCTGCGCATAGACCTGGACCGTGCGGCCGCTGCGCGCTACGGCATCAATGCGGCCGATGTGGCCCAGCTGATCTCCACGGGCGTGGGCGGAGCCTCCATAGGCCAGCTCTACGTGGGTGAACGCAGCTACGACATGACGGTGCGCTTTGCGCCCGGCACGCGCAGCAACCCCGAGGCCATAGGCGCGCTGCGCCTGGCCGCGGCCAATGGCGCCCAGGTGCCGCTGGCCGACGTGGCGCGCATCAGCACCACGGTGGGCCAGAGCGTGATCGTGCGCGAGGGCGGCGAGCGCCACATCCTGGTCAAGCTCAATGTGCGCGGCCGCGATCTCGCGGGCTTCCTCAAGGATGCGCACGAGGCTCTCGATGCCGGGCTCAAGTACGACCACCAGAAGACCCATATCGAGTGGGGCGGCCAGTTCGAGAACCTGCAGCGTGCCGAGGCGCGGCTGCTGGTCATCCTGCCACTGACGCTGGGCATCATGCTGGTGCTGCTGTTTGGCGAGTTCGGCAATCTGCGCCAGCCGCTGTTGGTGCTGGGCGTGGTGCCGCTGGCCATGATAGGCGGCTTCGCGGGCCTGCATCTGCGTGGCATGACGCTCAATGTCTCGAGCGCCGTGGGCTTTATCGCGCTGTTCGGTGTGGCCGTGCTCTCGGGCGTGCTCATGGTCTCGCAGATCAACCGGCTGCGCCGCGAGGACGGGCTGCAGCTGCGCGAGGCCGTGCTCGAAGGCGCTTCCAGCCGTATGCGCCCGGTGCTGATGACGGCCACGGTGGCGGCCTTCGGCCTCACGCCGGCCATGCTGGCCACGGGCCTGGGCAGCGATGTGCAGCGGCCTCTGGCCACCGTGGTGGTCTGCGGTCTGGTCAGCGCCACCTTGCTGACGCTGCTGCTGCTGCCCAATCTCTATTACGTGATCGAGCTGCGAGCCCAGCGTGCGGCCGAGCGCAAGCGCAGGCGTGCGGCCGAGCGCGGCGAACTCGACGACGAGGA
>JAFAIY010000209.1 GCA_019236485.1 Comamonas sp.
TGCTGCAGTTGCTCGCGGGAGGTGATCATGACTCGTCCTCCTCATCACCGCGGTCCTGCCGGTGAATCGCGGCATGCAGGGACAGGTATTCGTTCCAGGCCGGGTCGAAGCTCAGGGACAGCTCGGCGTCCAGCGCCGGCGCATGCCTGGCGCCCAGGCGCCGCGCGAGCTGCGCGGCCTGAGCCGGGTCTTCCACATAGAACGCCGCGAGGCGCGAGTTCATGTTCTCCAGGCGCGAGAACACCAAGATCCCGCTCTGCTCGCGTGCCAGCTCCGCATCCATGGCGTCCTGCGCATCGCGCACGCTGTCGAGCTCCTGCTGGCTGGAAAACGGCAGGCGCCATTGCAGAAAGTGCGACAGATCGGCACGCGTGGCCACGGCATTCGCACCATCGTGGAAGCTCAGAATGTCCGGTGGATCATCCTCGGCCGCATCCCTGGTCCGCACTTCCAGCGAAATCCAGCCCGCGCTCTGGTCCTGCGGATACTCGTAGCTGCGCCCCAGCTGCTCGCGCTGGAAGGCGTCGAAGATGGGCGGGAAGGCCGACAGAGGCACGGGCCCGGACAGGCCGTCCGAGATCTCCGCCACAAACTCCACGGGCCCGACCCGCACCGAGAAATCCCACTCGCCCAGCACATGGTCGAGCATGATGAAAGCCATGTGCTGCGCATGCTCGGCCATGGCCGGCGGAATCGGTTTGGCGAACGCCAGCTCCAGGCCGATGACGCCGCCCGCATCGTAGTACGCGACCTGCACATCGGTGCTGGACAGCTCGAAGTCCTCCATGCGCATCGCAAAATCGCTGCCCAGCGTGCGACTGCGGAAGGCTTGCACGCTGTAGCGCTCGAGACGGGGCGCATGGCGCACCACGGCCTGTGCGTTCTCGAACTGCGCAGTATTGCCATGAGCCGAGATCACCAGCCTGGAGCCCGCTTCCTTCACGCGGCCTTCGAGCTCTATCGCCAGGCCCGGCGCATGGGACTGCAGCAACTCATTGGCGCGCTCCACAAAGTCGCGCCCGTCCAGCATTTCCAGCGCCTCCAGCCGGTCCGAAAAATCCTTCCAGAAGGCTTCGATCTGCGGCACGCCAAGTGGCTTGGCGGCATCGTCTTCGTGCATGTCTGCGCTCATGAGTGGCTTTCGCAAAATGGATGGCAGGCGAACGCCTGCCATCCGTTGAACATGGGCTCACTGTATGACAAGCCGGCGACAGTGCAACCCAAGTCCCGGCTCAAACCAGTTCAATCGCCATGGCCGTGGCCTCGCCGCCGCCTATGCACAGCGTGGCCAGGCCCTTCTTCTTGCCGCGCGCCTGCAGCGCATGCAGCAGCGTGACCAGGATGCGCGCACCGCTGGCGCCTATGGGGTGGCCCAGCGCACAGGCGCCGCCGTTCACATTGACCTTGTCGTGCGGCACCTTGAGCTCGGCCATCAGCGCCATGGGCACCACGGCAAAAGCCTCGTTGATTTCCCACAGGTCCACATCCTCCGCCTTCCAGCCGGCCTTCTTGAGCGCCTTCTCGCTCGCGCCCACGGGGGCCGTGGTGAACCATTCGGGCGCCTGTGCCAGCGTGGCGTGCGCGACGATGCGCGCCAGCGGCTTGCAGCCCAGCTGCTTGGCCGTGGATTCGCGCATCAGCACCATGGCGGCCGCGCCGTCGTTGATGCTGGAGCTGGAGGCGGCGGTGATGGTGCCGTCCTTCTTGAAGGCGGGCTTGAGGCCGGCGATCTTGTCCAGCTTGGCCTTGGCCGGGCCTTCGTCCACGCTGATGGTCACCTCGCCCTTGCGGGTCCTGACGGTGACCGGCGTGATCTCGGCATCGAAGGCACCGCTGCTGGCGGCCTGCTGCGCGCGCTGCACGCTGGCAATCGCGAAAGCGTCCTGGGCCTCGCGCGTAAACTGGTATTTGGCGGCGCAGTCCTCGCCGAAAGTGCCCATGGAGCGGCCGGGCTCGTAAGCGTCTTCGAGGCCGTCGAGCATCATGTGGTCGAAGATCTTGTCATGGCCCATGCGGTAGCCGCCACGGCCCTTCTTGAGCAGATAGGGAGCGTTGGTCATGCTCTCCATGCCGCCGGCGATCATCACCTCGCGGCTGCCGGCCACCAGCTGGTCGTGCGCGAGTATGGTGGCCTCCATGCCGGCGCCGCACATCTTGGACAGGGTCACTGCGCCCGTGCTTTGCGGCAGCCCGCCCTTGAAGCCCGCCTGGCGTGCAGGCGCCTGGCCCTGGCCCGCCATCAGGCAGTTGCCGAACAGCACTTCCTCCACCTGCTCGGGCTTGATGCCCGCGCGCTCCACGGCGGCCCTGATGGCGGCGCCGCCCAGATCATGGGCCGCGAGATCGGCGAAATCGCCCTGGAACGCGCCCATGGGGGTGCGGGCGGCGCCGACGATGACGATGGGGTCTTGTTGCATGGTTTGTCTCCTTGAATCAAGCGTTGCTGCTAAAAATCGGCTCCGGCCGGCTCGCCCACGCGGGGCGCAGGCCGGGGCGACTGGAACACGGGCCAGGCCTCCTGCTCATCGAGAAAGCGGCTGGGCTCGTAGGGAAAGACATCGGGCATCTGGCCCGTGCGTATGCGGTCCTGGTACTGCTGCCAGAAGGCGGGCTCCAGCAGATCGGCATGGTGGCGCATGAACATTTCGCGCACGGCCGGGTGGCCGAGCAGAAACGGGCCAAAGGTCTCGGGGAACACATCGCGCGGTCCCACCGAGTACCAGACCTCGCCCGACATTTCGTCCATCTCGTCGCGCGGCGGCGGCACGGCGCGGAAATTGCAGTCCGTCAGGTATTCGATCTCGTCATAGTCGTAGAACACCACCTTGCCGCCGCGCGTGACGCCGAAGTTCTTCCACAGCATGTCGCCCGGGAAGATATTCGTGGCCACCAGCTCCTTGATCGCGTTGCCGTATTCGATGACGGCCCGCTCCATGGCGGCGCGGCGCGCGGGCTTGCTGTCGGCCTCGGCCAGGCATTCCTGCAGAAACAGATTCAGCGGCACCAGGCGGCGCTCTATATAGAGGTGGCTGAGGATGACCTCCATCTGGCCATCGCCGTCGCGGTCGCTGATCTCGATCTGGCTGGGGGCCTGGGCCTGGAGCTCGGCCAGCAGCTCTTCGCTGAAGCGGCCGCGCGGAAACGCGACCAGGCTGTACTCCATGGTGTCGGCCATGCGTCCGCCGCGGTCGTGGCGCTTGACCAGCTGGTATTTGGCCTTGACCTGGGCGCGCGTGACATCCTTGCTGCTGGCGATATGGTCCTTGATCAGCTTGAAGACATAGGGGAAGCTGGGCAGGTCGAACACCAGCATGACCAGGCCCTTGATGCCGGGCGCGATGCGCAGCTTGTCGCTGGAATGGCGCAGATGGTGCAGAAAGTCGCGGTAGAACAGGGTCTTGCCCTGCTTGGCCAGCCCCAGCGCGTTGTAGATTTCGGCGCAGGGCTTGCGCGGCATGAGGCTGTGCAGAAAGCGCACATAGGCGCTGGGCACATCCATATGGACCATGAAATAGGCGCGTGCGAAGCTGAACAGGCCGTGCAGATCGTCTTCGCCAAACAGCGCGGCATGCAGCACCAGCTTGCCATCGGCGCTATGGATGATGGGAACGGAAAACGGCACCTCCGTGTAGCCGGTGATGATCTTGCCCACCAGGTAGGCACCCTTGTTGCGGAAGAACAGGCTGGACAGCACCTGGATCTGAAAGTTGGGCCGCAGCGTCAGCCCCTTGAGCCTGTCGCTGATGCGCGCGGCCAGCCGGCCTATGTCGCGCTGCAGGTCTTCAAACGGGCATTGCAAGGCCAGCTGCGCCACGAGCTGCTTCAGGCTGCCGGGCAGCTGGTCCAGGGCGCCCGGATAGTAGGCGCGGTAAATGGGCTCGGCACCGGGAGCGTTGTTCTCCAGATATTCGGTGCTGACCGCGGCGCGCACAAAGATGAAGTCGTTGTGGAAATGCGTGCGATGCAGGATCTTGGTGGTGACCGAGTTGAAGAAGGTCTCCGCGAGCTCGGGCTGGAGATGGTCCACCATGAGGCCGATGTAGTGGAGCTTGACCTGTTGCCAGACGGCCATGGATTGCCGGCTGGCTTCGAACTCCTGGTCCAGGCGGCGCATGCATTCGCTGACCTGCAGATCGTAGAACTCTATGCGCTCGCGCTGGGCGCGCTGCTGGCCCTGCCAGTCCATGGTTTCGAAGCGCTGCTTGGCCCGTGCCGATTCGGCACTGAACATGCGGTAATGCTGGTTGAAGCCATGCATCAAGGCCTGTGCAATCGCATAGGCCTGAGGGGAGTCCAGTCGTTGCGGAAACATGGCGGGCCAGTCGCTCCAGATAGATGGGCCGTGCCCTCAGGCCGGCCGCGCGCCCTGAGCCGCCAGGCCGCCTTGCGGCAGCCGGCGCTCAGTCACGCTTGCGTGTGGCAACCTTCTCGATTGCCCGGCTATAGACATCTTCCAGCCCGCCCACGCCGGGCACGGTCATCTCCAGATTGGTGATGTGGCCGTTCTTGAGGCTGTAGCACCAGCCATGCAGGGTCACCTGCTGGCCACGTGCCCAGGCATCCTGCATGACGGTGGACTGCGCGACGTTAACCACCTGTTCGATGGCATTGAGTTCGCACAGCACATCGTGGCGCCACTGGATGGAGATATTCTCCAGCAGCTTCAGGTGCTTGTCGCGCACATCGCGCACATGGCGCGTCCAGTTGTCCACCAGGCCCAGGCGCAGATTGTTCAGCGCCGCATACACGCCGCCGCAACCGTAGTGACCGACCACCATCAGGTGCTCGATCTTGAGATGGTCGACCGAGTACTGGATGGTGGACAGGCAGTTCAGGTCGCTGGGGACCACCACATTCGCCACATTGCGATGCACGAACACCTCGCCGGGCTCCAGGCCGGTGATCTGGTTGGCCGGGACGCGGCTGTCCGAACAGCCTATCCACATGTACTTGGGTTTTTGCTGCGCCATCAGCCCCGTGAAGAATCCGGGACGATCACGCTCCATCTCCTCTGCCCACTGGCGGTTGTGGACAAACAGGTCTTCGATGGAGGTAGTGGTCATAAAGCAATCCTTTGGTGTTGTTTTACAAGGATGGCGCGCAAGCCTGCATCAGCAGGTTTCAGCGAAAAGCTCGCGCCCAATCAGCATGCGGCGGATCTCGCTGGTACCAGCGCCAATCTCATAGAGTTTCGCATCTCGCCACAAACGGCCCAAAGGATACTCGTTGATATACCCATT
>JAFAIY010000127.1 GCA_019236485.1 Comamonas sp.
AGATGGCCAGATCGCGCGCCGAATAGCGTGCGCCCTCCTGCTGTTTGTAGCTGGCGTCGTGCTCCTCGTCGACCACGATCAGCGCCGGCTGCTGCAGGCTCGCAAAAATCGCCATGCGCGTGCCCAGCACGATGCGCGCGCGGCCCGTATGCGCGGCCAGCCAGCTTTTGAGCCGCTGCGGATGGGTCATGCCGCTGTGCATGCTGACCACGGCATCCTTGCCGTACTGGGGTACGAAGCGGGCGATGAAGCGCTGCTCGAGCTGGGGCGTGAGATTGATCTCGGGCACCATGACCAGGGCCTGAGCCTCGGGGTTGGCATCGAGCACCGCCTGCACGGCGCGCAGATAGACCTCGGTCTTGCCGCTGCCCGTGCTGCCATAGAGCAGAAACGGTCCGGGGTTTTGTTCAATCTGCGCGAAAACCGCAGCCTGCTCGGCGCTCAGTGCTAGCAAAGCCGGAGTGTCTGGAGGAGGAGCATCGGCCACGGCCTTCTTGATGCTTTCCTCGGCCTTGGCTGTCCTGCTTTTGGTGGCCTTGGGCGGAGCCAGGCGCCGCGCCAGCTGCTCGGGCGTCATATCGCGCAGCTGCGGCGGCAGGGCCGTCACGGCGATCTCTCCCAGGCTGCGCTGGTAATAGTGGGCGGCAAAGCTCACCAGCCGCCGCCAGCCCAGGCTCAGCGGCGCTATGCCTCGCAGCACGGCGGCGATGCCGCGCAGCTCCACTCCGTCGGGAATGGCATCGGGCGTGGCAGGCGCCTCCCAGACCACGCCCAGCAGTTCCCGCTTGCCCAGGGGGACACGGACCAGGGTGCCGGGCGGCAGCGCCTCGTCGCAGCTGTAGCTGAGCAATTCGCCCACGGCGCTGTGGGCCGGCGTCTGGACGGCAACGTGAACGATATGAGGCATGGAGGGTTGGAGAGGCGTCTGTTCCGGCGCCTGCTGCGCCGGTTTCCATCACAGCTATAGCAGATTTTGACGCCAGCCAAGGCTTTGCTGCTTGTGGATAACTTTGTGGGGAAAAGCGCGGGTAGAAAGCGCGTCAAATGCGCTGTGCCGCGGAGATGAATCTGGAAGCTGCTCGGTGTGGAGATGAAAATATATATAGAACAATAACTTATGATATTTTGCGAGTGAGGGTCGAGTCACATTGGAGGAGGCTGCTGTCCAGGGTCTGCTTTCCTGCATCTGTGCATAAATCAGGCTGCAACCCACTGTCAAGCGCGAAGCTCCCTAGACCTAAAAGCCTGCAAATGCTTTTGTCTAGGCTACAAATCCACAAAAAAGTAGCGCTAATGGCCGAAGCCTGCATGCTTTGCCTGCGTTGCAGAACTCCACATGTGGATAACTTGGGATTTGCGCTGCAGCCGGGGGCTGGAAATAAAAAAAATCCCGAAATCTCGTTTGCCGGGGAATTTCTGGGGTTTGCAAATAAATTGCTAAAAATCAACAGGTTATGAGCATGCGTGCGGCCTGCCGGGGCATGAATGTCGCTCAATAACCTTTTGATTTTGAGGGGTGATGGGCGCCAAGTGCCCGTCCAGGCATTTGGCGCCGCCCTCAGTTCAGCCGCGCTGCTGACGCGAGTAGCTGTGCACGGTCTCGACCAGTGCCGCCACATGCTCGGGCGGGGTGAACTGGCTGATGCCATGGCCGAGGTTGAAGATATGCGTGGGGCCGGTGCTGCTCTTGTCGGTGTGGGGCTTGCCAAAGCTGTCGAGCACGGCGCGCGCCTGGGCCGCGATCTGCTCGGGCGGGGCAAACAGCACATTGGGGTCGATATTGCCCTGCAGCGCCTTGCCGGGGCCGCCGACCTGGCCACCGACCATGGCGCGCGCCTGGCCCAGGTTGGCGGTCCAGTCCAGACCCAGGACCTCGCAGTCCAGCGTGTTCATGTCCTGCAGCCAGATGCCGCCGCCCTTGGTAAAGACTATGCGCGGCACGTCCTGGCCGTCCACGCCGGTGCGCTTGAGCTGGGCCAGCACGCGCTTGGTATAGGCCAGGCTGAACTGCTGGAACATGCCGTCGGCCAGCACGCCGCCCCAGCTGTCAAAAATCATCACGGCCTGGGCGCCCGCATCGATCTGGGCATTCAGATAGAGCGCCACGCTGTCGGCATTCACTTCCAGAATGCGGTGCATCAGGTCCGGGCGCGCATACATCAGGCTCTTGACCTGGCGGTAGTCGTCGCTGCCGCCGCCTTCGACCATATAGCAGGCCAGGGTCCAGGGGCTGCCCGAAAAGCCGATCAGCGGCACGCGGCCGTTGAGCGCGTGGCGGATGCTGGTGACGGCATCGAACACATAGCGCAGCTTGTCCATATCGGGCACGGCCAGCTCGGCCACGGCCGCCTCGTCGCGCACCACCTTGGCGAACTTCGGTCCCTCGCCCTGGGCGAAGGACAGGCCCAGGCCCATGGCGTCGGGCACGGTGAGGATGTCGGAGAACAGGATGGCGGCATCGAGCGGAAAGCGCTCCAGCGGCTGCAGCGTGACCTCGGTGGCGTAGTCCACGTTGGTGGCCAGGCCCATGAAGCTGCCGGCCTTGGCGCGCGTGTCGCGGTACTCGGGCAGATAACGGCCCGCCTGGCGCATCAGCCACAGCGGCGTGTAGTCGGTAGCCTGGCGACGGCAGGCGCGCAGGAAGGTGTCATTGGTCAGGGGGGCGAAACTCATGTGCCGATTGTCGCCCACTCCGGCGCTGGCGGCTGCGGCAATCCCGAGCAGGCGTCCACACCTCTGCACCCATGGGGCCGGCCGGGCCTGCGGGTTTGCTCTGATTTGAGGCAGATCAGAGCGGGAATACTATTTCCCGACCGTTCGGTAGATTTTGTTTGATCTGCCGCAAGCCAACCCTGTCACAGGAGTGAGCATGTCGGAGTCCCTCGTTCTGCTTGGGCAGCATGGTGCGGTGCGCACCTTGACGCTGAATCGTCCCAAAGCACTCAACAGCCTGACCCAGGCCATGCATGCCGAACTGCTGGCGGCCTTGCAGCAGGCCGCGGCCGACCCCGGCGTGCGCTGCGTGGTCCTGACCGGAGCCGGGCGCGGGTTCTGCGCGGGCCAGGATCTGGCGGACGAGGGCGCGGCGCCCGCGGCAGCGGGCCAGCCGCCCACGGATCTGAGTCTGCTGATAGAGCGCTGCTACCAGCCTCTGTGCGAGCAACTGCGCGCCATGCCCGTACCCGTCATCGCCGCCGTCAATGGCGTGGCCGCAGGCGCGGGCGCGAATATCGCCCTGGGCTGCGATCTGGTCGTGGCGACCGAATCGGCGAGCTTCATCCAGGCCTTCACCAAGATCGGACTGCTGCCCGACAGCGGCGGCACCTGGCTGCTGCCGCGCCTGGTGGGACGGCAGCGCGCTCTGGGCCTGGCCTTGCTGGGAGACAAGCTGTCCGCGGCCGAGGCTCAGGCCATGGGCTTGATCTGGCGCTGCCTGCCCGATGCGGGTTTTGAGCTCACGGTGGCGGATATGGCGGCCAAGCTGGCCGCCATGCCGACCAAGGCCCTGATCGCCACGCGCCGGGCCATCGATGCGGCCCAGCACCTGAGCTTTGGCGAGTCGCTGGCGCTGGAGGCGCGTGAACAGAAGGCGCTGGGCTCGGCCCACGACTATCTGGAAGGCGTGGCGGCCTTCATGGCCAAGCGTGCAGCGGTGTTCACCGATCGTTGAAAGCGAGCCCATGACTCCACAGCAAACCGCGGAACTGGTGCGCGACGGCATGTTTGCCCGCGACCGCGCTGCCCAGGCGCTGAATATGCGCATCACCCATATCGCGCCCGGCGAGGCGACGATAGAGATGCCGGTGCGCGACGACATGCTCAACGGCTTCGATACCTGCCACGGCGGCTTCATCACGGCCCTGGGCGACACGGCTTTTGCCTATGCCTGCAACACGCGCAACGAGATGACGGTGGCCTCGGGCCTGTCGGTGGACTTCGTGGCTCCGGGACGGCCCGGCGAGACACTGGTGGCCGAGGCGCGCGAGCAGTCGCAGGCGGGCCGCACCGGCGTGTACGACGTGACGATACGCAACCGCCAGGGGCAGCTGATCGCCATATTCCGCGGCCGGTCCTACTCGATGAAGGGCAGGTCCAGCGTGCCCGCCAGGTCCGCCTGAGGCGCAAGACACGGAGGCCAAACATGGATGCACGCCATCACCCGAGCTGCGCGCTCGACGCCATAGAAACCGCGAGCCGCGATGAAATCGAAGCCCTGCAGCTGCAGCGCTTGCGCTGGACGCTGCAGCATGCCTACGACAGGGTGCCGCACTACCGCCAGGCCTTCGATGCCAGGGACGTGAGCCCCGCGGATCTCAAGACTCTTGCGGACATTGCCAAGTTTCCGTTCACGACCAAGAAGGATCTGCGCGACAACTACCCGTTCGGGATGTTTGCCGTACCGCGCCAGCAGGTCGCGCGCATCCATGCCTCCAGCGGCACCACGGGCAAGCCCACGGTGGTCGGCTATACCAAGCGGGACATCGATGTCTGGGCGGAGCTGGTGGCGCGCTCCATCCGCGCGGCCGGCGGCCGCGCCGGGGATCTGATCCATGTGGCCTACGGCTACGGCCTGTTCACCGGCGGCCTGGGCGCCCACTACGGGGCCGAGCGCGCCGGCTGCACCGTGATCCCCATGTCCGGCGGGCAGACCGAAAAGCAGGTGCAGCTGATCGCCGATTTCAAGCCCGACATCATCATGGTCACGCCCTCGTACATGCAGGTGATCATCGAGGAGATGCGGCGCCAGGGGCTGGATCCGGCCAGTAGTTCGCTGCGCACCGGCATCTTCGGCGCCGAACCCTGGACCGAGGCCATGCGCCAGGAGCTGGAAACCAAGGGCGGCCTGGATGCCGTCGATATCTACGGCCTGTCGGAAGTCATGGGGCCGGGCGTGGCCAGCGAGTGCGTGGAGAGCAAGGACGGTCCGGTGATCTGGGAAGACCATTTCTATGCCGAGATCATCGACCCCGATACCGGCGATGTGCTGCCCGAAGGCAGCGAGGGCGAACTGGTGTTCACCTCTCTGTCCAAAGAGGCCATGCCCATCATCCGCTACCGCACGCGGGATCTGACGCGGCTACTGCCGCCCACGGCGCGGTCCTTTCGCCGCATGGGCAAGATCGTGGGCCGCTCGGACGACATGCTCATCATCCGCGGCGTCAACGTCTTTCCCACGCAGATCGAGGAGATCGTGCTGCAAAGCCCGCAGCTGTCGGGCCAGTACCAGATCGTGGTCACGCGCGACGGCAATCTGGACCAGGTGTCGGTGCGCTGCGAGCTGCAACCCGGCAGTGGCGGCGAGAAGCAGCAGCTGGCCGACTGGGTGCAGCAGCGCATCAAGACCATGATAGGCATCAGCACGGCGGTGGAGGTGCTGAACTCCGATTCCATAGAGCGCACCCTGGTCGGCAAGGCCCGCCGCGTGATCGACAAGCGTCCCCGTTGAAGGAGGTCCGAGCATGTACACCCAAGCCATGGATCTGATGGCCAAGGAAGGCCAAGGCGAGGCTCCGCAGCTGCGCAGCGCCGAGGAGCTCGCGCTGCAGCAGCGCTTCGATGCCCGCATTGACGCGGGCGAGTTCATCGAGGCCAAGGACTGGCTGCCCGAGAACTACCGCAAGACCTTGCTGCGCCAGATCAGCCAGCATGCGCATTCGGAGATCGTGGGCATGCTGCCCGAGGGCAACTGGATCACGCGCGCGCCCACGCTCAAGCGCAAGGCCATTTTGCTGGCCAAGGTGCAGGACGAGGGCGGCCACGGCCTGTATCTGTATGCGGCGGCCGAAACCCTGGGCAGCAGCCGCGACCAGATGCTGGAGGCGCTGCACGGCGGCAAGGCCAAGTACAGCTCCATCTTCAACTACCCCACGCTGAGCTGGGCGGATGTGGGCGTGATCGGCTGCTTGGTGGACGGCGCGGCCATCATGAACCAGGTGCCGATCTGCCGTTGTTCCTACGCTCCCTATGCGCGCGCCATGGTCCGCATCTGCCGCGAAGAGAGCTTTCACCAGCGCCAGGGCTTCGACAGCCTGCTGGTGATGATGCAGCAGGGCACGAGGGCGCAGCAGGACATGGTGCAGGATGCGGTGAACCGCTGGTGGTGGCCGACCCTGATGATGTTCGGCCCGCCCGACGACCAGTCGCCCAACTCCGCGCAGTCCATGCGCTGGGGCATCAAGCGCATCAGCAACGACGAGCTGCGCCAGAAATTCGTCGACGCGGCGGTGGAGCAGGCCAAGGTGCTGGGCGTGAGCCTGCCCGACCCCGAACTGCGCTGGAACGAGGCGCGCCAGCACTACGACTTTGGCGCCATCGACTGGAGCGAGTTTTGGCGCGTGGTGGGCGGAGACGGCCCCTGCAACCGCGAACGCCTGAGCGCGCGCGTCAAGGCCTGGGAGGACGGCGCCTGGGTCCGCGATGCGGCCCTGGCCCATGCAGCCAGGCAGACCGAGCGTGCGCGCCTGCAAGCCTGAAGATCAATGTCCGAATTGTGGAGTCCGTCATGAGCACAGCTTACGCAACCACGGCCGGCAGCGGCCCTCAACACGAATGGCCGCTGTGGGAGGTTTTCATCCGCAGCAAGGCCGGCCTGGATCACAAGCACTGCGGCAGCCTGCACGCGGCCGATGCGGCCATGGCCATACAGATGGCGCGCGATGTGTACACGCGCCGGCAGGAGGGTACGAGCATCTGGGTCGTCAGGTCCGAGCAGATCGTGGCCAGCGACCCCGGCGACAAGGATATGTTCTTCGACCCGGCGCAGGACAAGGTGTACCGCCATCCTTCGTTCTACCAACTGCCCCAGGCCGTCAACCATATGTGAGGGCACCATGCAGCACAGCATCACATTGCCGCAGGAACCGGACCAGCAGTATCTGCTGCGCATAGGCGATACCTGTTTGATCCTCGCCCAGCGCATTGCCGAGTGGAGCGGCCATGCGCCCGTACTCGAGGAAGACATCGCGCTGTCCAATATGGCGCTGGATCTGATAGGCCAGGCTCGCGCCGTGCTGACCCTGGCCGGCAAGGCTTCGGGCCACGACGAAGACCAGCTGGCTTTTCTGCGCGAGGAGCGCCACTACTACAACCCCACGCTGGTCGAGCTGCCGCGCGGCGACTTTGCGTTTACCGTGCTGCGCAACACCCTGGTCGCCACCTTTCTGAGTCTGCTGTGGCGCGAGTTGCTGCAGTCCAGCAATGTTGAGCTGGCGGCGATTGCGGGCCAGGCCTTGAAGGAGGCGCGCTACCACCAGCAGCATGCGGCCGACTGGGTGGTGCGCCTGGGCGACGGCACTCAGGAATCCCAGCGGCGCGCCCAGGCCGCGGTGGATGCGCTGTGGCACTACACGCCCGAGTTGTTCAGCAGCGATGCCGTGGACC
>JAFAIY010000189.1 GCA_019236485.1 Comamonas sp.
TGGTCTGCTCCAGCGGCACTTCCTGCACGGCCAGCAGCGAGCGGCCCTGCTTCTGGAAAGCGGCCGTCATCTGCGCCATCACGCCGGGGCCGCCGTTCTCGCCCACCATCAGGTCGTCGGCCAGGATCACCGCAAAAGGTTCGTTGCCCACCAGGGGTTCGGCGCACAGCACCGCATGGCCCAGGCCCAGCGAGCGCGGTTGGCGCACGAACAGGCAGTTCATATCGGCGGGGCTGATGCTGCGCACCAGCTCCAGCATGGCCTGCTTGCCGGCCTGCTCCAGCTCGTTTTCCAGCTCGTAGGCGGTATCGAAATGGTCTTCGATGGCGCGCTTGCTGCGGCCGGTGACGAAAACCATGTCGCGGATGCCGGCTTCGTAAGCCTCTTCGACCGCATACTGGATCAGCGGCTTGTCCACCACGGGCAGCATTTCCTTGGGCGAGGCCTTGGTGGCGGGCAGAAAGCGGGTGCCCAGGCCGGCGACGGGAAACACGGCCTTGCGGACGCGGGTTTGGTTGCTCATGTGCGTATCGATTCTGGATGGAAAAAAGGCGCAGTTGCCTGCGCCTCCTAGCTTTTGTAGTTTAGCGGGGTTTAGCCCAGGCGAGCCAGCTGCTCGTTGATGCGGACCAAAGTGGCGCCAAAGTCGGCGAGACGCTTGCGCTCCTGCTCCAGCACGGCGGCCGGAGCCTTGGCGCAGAAAGCCTCGTTGCCCAGCTTGCCGTTGGCCTTGGCGATTTCGCCTTCGAGGCGTTTGGCTTCCTTGGACAGGCGGGCCTTCTCGGCTGCCACGTCGATCTCCACGAACAAAGCCATGCGGATGTCGCCGATGACATTGACCGGCGCGGTCTGTGCGGCTGCGGCCCAGGCGGCTTCGTCGTCGAAGACCTTGACCTCGCTGAGCTTGGCCAGGTTCTTGAGCACGTCCGCGTTGGCGCGCAAAAAGGCCGAGTCCTCGGCATTGCCGGCCACGGCCAGCAGCGGCAGGCGCTGGGCCGGCGAGACGCCCATCTCGCCGCGCAGCGCGCGGCAGGCGTCCACCATCTGCTTGATGCGGCCCACGTAGGCGATAGCGGCTTCGTCGATCTTGGCGGGCTGGGCTTCGGGGTAGCGGGCCACGGCGATGGACTCGCCCTTGAGGCCGGCCACGGGTGCCACCTGCTGCCACAGCTCTTCGGTGACGAACGGGATGATGGGGTGGGCCAGACGCAGAATGGCTTCCAGCGTGCGGATCAAGGTGCGGCGCGTGGCGCGCTGCTGGGCCTCGTTGCCGGTCTGGATCTGCACCTTGGCGATTTCCAGGTACCAGTCGCAGAACTCGTTCCAGACGAAGTCATAGATGGCGTTGGCCACGTTGTCCAGACGGAACTCGGCAAAGCCCTTGGCCACTTCGGCCTCGACCTTTTGCAGCTGAGAAGCGATCCAGCGGTCGGGCTGGCTGAAGTGCATATAGCCGGCGAACTCGCCGCCGGGCTGGCACTGCTCCTTGGTATGTTCCTTGAGGCCGCAGTCGAAGCCTTCGCAGTTCATCAGCACGAAGCGCGAAGCGTTCCAGAGCTTGTTGCAGAAGTTGCGGTAGCCCTCGCAGCGCTTGCTGTCGAAGTTGATGCTGCGGCCCAGCGAGGCTAGTGCCGCAAAGGTGAAGCGCAGCGCATCGGCGCCGTAGGCGGGAATGCCTTCGGGGAATTCCTTTTGTGTGTTCTTGCGCACCTGGGGTGCGGTCTCGGGCTTGCGCAGACCCACGGTGCGCTTGTCGAGCAGGGGCTCGAGCGCGATGCCGTCGATCAGGTCCACGGGGTCCAGCACATTGCCTTCGGACTTGGACATCTTCTTGCCTTGCGCATCGCGCACCAGGCCGTGGATGTAGACATGCTTGAACGGCACGCGACCCGTGAAGTGCGTGGTCATCATGATCATCCGGGCAACCCAGAAGAAGATGATGTCGTAGCCCGTCACCAGCACCGAGGAGGGCAGGTAGAGGTTGAAGTCGTCGTCGGCAGCATCGGTCTGCTCGGGCCAGCCCATAGTCGAGAACGGCACCATGGCCGACGAGTACCAGGTGTCCAGCACGTCGGCGTCGCGGGTCAGCTTCTTGCCGGGGGCCTGGGCCTGGGCTTCGGCTTCGTTCTTGGCAACATAGATATTGCCTTCCTCGTCATACCAGGCGGGGATCTGGTGGCCCCACCACAGCTGGCGCGAGATGCACCAGTCCTGGATGTTGTTCATCCACTGGTTGTAGGTGTTGACCCAGTTCTCGGGCACGAACTGCACCTGGCCCGAGGCCACGGCGTCTATGGCTTTCTGGGCGATGCTCTTGCCCGTGGGGTCCTGTTCGCTGACCTTGCTCATGGCGATGAACCACTGGTCGGTGAGCATGGGCTCGATCACCTGGCCGGTGCGGTCGCAGATCGGCACCATCAGCTTGTGCTTCTTGGTCTCGATCAGCAGGCCCAGTTCCTCGAGGTCGGCCACGATGGCCTTGCGCGCCACGAAGCGGTCCATGCCGCGGTATTTCTCGGGCGCCTCGTCGTTGATCTTGGCCTGCAGCGTCAGCACGCAGATCATGGGCAGCTTGTGGCGCTGGCCTACCTGGTAGTCGTTGTTGTCGTGCGCGGGCGTGACCTTGACCACGCCGGTGCCGAACTCGCGGTCCACATACTCATCGGCAATGATGGGGATCTCGCGGCCCACCAGCGGCAGCTTCACGGTCTGGCCGATCAGGTGCTTGTAGCGCTCGTCCTCGGGGTGGACCATCACGGCCACGTCGCCCAGCATGGTCTCGGGGCGGGTGGTGGCCACCACCAACTGGCCTTCGCCGCTGGACAGCGGATAGGCGATATGCCAGAGCGAGCCGTCCTTTTCCTGGTTCTCGACTTCCAGGTCGGACACGGCCGATTGCAGCACCGGGTCCCAGTTCACCAGACGCTTGCCGCGGTAGATCAGGCCCTGCTGGTACAGCTGGACGAAGGTGTCGGTCACGACCTTGGACAGCTTGTCGTCCATGGTGAAGTACTCGCGGCTCCAGTCCACGGTATCGCCCATGCGGCGCATCTGCGTGGTGATGGTATTGCCGGATTGTTCCTTCCATTCCCAGACCTTGGAGACGAA
>JAFAIY010000265.1 GCA_019236485.1 Comamonas sp.
TCAGCCCTTTCGGGCGGTTATCGGGAAGCTCCATTCCCATCACACAAAAAGCATTCTACTGCCGCCGACCACGCATTGCGCCGGCTGGCACGGCTCATGGCACGGGCTCTATGGGCTTCGCTGCAGCCCCATCTTCACCGCCCATGCCGACAGCAAAAGCAGCAGTCCTAGCGCCAGGAAAATGGTGTTCACGCCCGAGAAACCTTCCACCAGTCCACCGACCATAGGGCCGGCCGCAGCGCCCGCAAAACGGCAGAAGTTGTAGAGGCCTATGGCCGTCGCCCTCTCCTCCTTAAACAGCCCGACCAGCATAGTGGTCTGCACGGGAAGGCTCATCCCCAGCAGCACTCCGTAGACCGCCAGAATGATGACCAGCAGCGTCAGCGTCAGCCAGCCCGCGCTCAGCAGCGCGAAGAAAGCCAGCACGCCAAGGCCAATCCCCACGGAACAGGCGCCGATGATGCTTGACTCTGTCCAGCGTCGCTGAACCATTCCCCCGGCCTGTATTCCCGCCAGAATGCCTGCCGTCAAGGGCACAAAAAATCCACCGCGAGATGCCATGGGAATCGAGAACAGCGAATCCAGCAGCCCGGGCAAATACACCAGAAAAATATAGTAGCCAAAGAACTGGCTGAATCCCAGCAGGAATATCGACGCCGCAGAAGCATTTTTCAATATTCGCCACAAAGTCGCGGTTTCAAATCCGGCAGGCGACAGATCATGGGGCCGGGTTTCCTTGAGCTGTGCGCAGTTGTATAGCCAGGCAGCGACACCTACCACGACCAGCAGGACAAATGCCCAGCGCCAATGGAGATGGCCGGCGATAAACCCGCCGATCAACGGACCGAATACCGGCCCCAGGAAAATCATCATCTGGAACAGGCTCATGGCCTTGGCCCGCTCATGAGGCTTGTAGATGTCGCCAATGACGGCCACGGCGATCAGGGAGCCTGTGCTGATCCCCGCGGCCTGCAAGGCCCGGCCGGCCAGGAAATAGCCATAAGCCGGTGCGGCAAGACAGGCCAGCGATCCCAGAATATAGAGAAACAGCCCGACCAAAAGCGTGGATCTGCGCCCCTTGCTATCGGCAATCGGCCCGATAAAGAAATTGCTCACCGCCAATATGGCAGTGAACAGAGAAATCGTCAGATTGATATATGCGTTTCCAACTTCAAAATAAGCCCGCATTTCCGGGAGGCTGGGGGTGTAAATGGTCTGGGTGAAAGGACCCAGGAATGCAGCGGCCGACACACCGATCAGCACATGTGTTTTTTTCATTGATTTTTACGGAAGGCTGCTCTGCAAGAACAGCGATGTGAGACTGTTTCAATAGCGCGGTTCGCTTTGCCAGCGAAGGGCACGGCGCATTCTATGATTGCGCCTCATAGTTCATCTAATCAACTACTTTGACCATGAGCCTGGCCCATCCGACCACGGTGGACGAATTTCTGAACTACCGCCTGAACCGCCTTCTGGCGGCCAGCGGCGCCATGACTGTCCTGCTCTGCGAAGGCCGCTACGGAATCTCCCGCAGAGAGTGGCGTTTGATCGCCATGCTGGCAGCGCATGGCCCTCTGTCACCGACGGAGTTGGCAGAGCATGCGAATCTGGAGCGGGCGCGCGTGTCGCGCCATATCGCAACCCTGGTCGACCGCCAGCTGATCAGGCGCTTCAAGGTCGATGCCGACGGACGCAGGGCCAAGGTCGAACTCGCGCCGGCGGGACAAGCGCTGTATCAGGCACTGTTTCCAGAGAGTGTCCGCTTCAATCAGCAAGTCTTGTCCGTGCTCTCCGAGGCTGAGATAGCCAGCTTCGAGTCCACGCTCAGCAAGCTCACGCAGCAGGCCGAGCGTATCGCCGCGCAACGCCCCATAGCGGAGAAGGCAGACCGCCGCCATGGCGGTAGCAAGCGGCTGTCCCATCAACTGGGTGTCGCCAAACCTGCGGGCTCGTGAGCCATGCGGCTCCCGCAACCGTCTTCAGCCGAGCTCCACCAGACCGTGGTCGTCGCAATGGTCGCCGTGCGGATGATGCAGACGGCCGTCAACCAGATAATCGACATGATCGCCATGCGGCACCGCCTCGTGACCGCAGCCCGGCCCGTGGACATGCGCCGGTTCGTGGCCAGCGCAACCCGAGGTGCATTGATCCGGGTTGGCCGCGTTGACCTCTATCTTGTGCTCATCCACATGATCGCCATGCGGATGGTGCAAATGGCCATCGTGAAGGTAATCGACATGGCCGCCGTGCTTGATGGCCGTGTGTCCGCAGCCCGGACCATGTTGATGGTCATGGTGAGCATGAGAAGGTTCGTTGCACGTGGTCATGCGTGTCTCCTCTAAGGATTGCCGGAGGCAGGCTCCGGGTCTTCAAGCCGGCCCTGCCGATGCAGCGCCTGCCAGCATACGCCAAGTATCCTTGAGCAGCGCAAGAATTGTTTGCTTGCCGGGCACGGCCTTGATGCCGCCGCCCCGAGTATTGGCACCCGTCCTCTAGGCAGAAATCGCTTCAACGCTGCGCCAAGGCCTTCTGAGCCGGCTCATGGCCCTGGTCCGCGGCACGCTGCAGCCAGTCACGGGCCGCCTTGGCATTCTTTTTCACACCCAGGCCGTCCCTGTACAAAGTGCCCAGAGCATACTGGGCAGGCGCATCCTGCTGCTCGGCCGCCAGCCGGTACCACTTCACTGCTTCGGCCAGATTCTTTTTCACACCCTCGCCGCTCTCATACAAGGTGCCCAGGTTGTACTGGGCCTTGGCGTAGCCCTGATTGGCAGCCATGGTGAACCACTTGGCGGCCTCGGCGTAATTGGGTCGCTCGAAGCCCTTGCCCAGATACTGAAACACACCGATGATGTACTGGGCCAGCACATTGCCTTGCAGGGCAGAGTTCAGGTTCTCCATGTACTCCATGGACTGCGCAAACGATCCCGAGCTGGGGGAGGACGCGGAGAGTTCCTCCAGACGCTGCGCTGCGGCCGCGTGCTTGTACTTCACCGCCTGGGTGTAATAGGCGATCGCTTCTTTTTCGTTGCGGTACTCGCCCTCGCCCTGTTCAAACAGACGACCCAGTTCATAGTACGCCTCGCCTGAACCTTGGATGGCCACACCGTGCAGCAACAGCAAGGCCCGCTTGTAATCGGGGACCACGCCCTGACCCTCGAAGTAAATCTTGCCCAGGAGCATTTGGGCTCTCTTCACGCCCTTGTCCGCCAGCGGGTCCAGCCATTTCGCGGCTTCGGCACGGTTCTGCTCCACGCCTTCGCCCAGGTAATACATCTCGGCCACCGTGAACTGCGCAAGCATGTCGGCTTGCTGGGCCGCCGCCATATTCCAGCGGAATGAGGTCTGCAGATCCTGAGGAACCAGCTTGCCTTCGCGGTAGAGAAAGCCCAGGCTCTTTTGCGCCGTCGCCGACCCCTGCTGCGCGGCGCGCTCCAGCCACGCCACACCGGCCGCCACATCCTTCTCCACCGCTTCGCCCTTCAAGTAAAGGATTCCCAGCAGGTTTTGCGCATCCGGATTCCCGCTATTGGCGGCCTGGTGAATGCGCGCCAGACCTTCCTCGGGATCCTTCTCCACGCCTTCGGCCCCAAGCACATACACCAGACCCAATAGATACTGGGACGGCGCATGATTCTGGTCGACCGCCAGACGCAGCCAGCGCAAGGCCTCCTCTACATTCTTGCCCACGCCTTGGCCGTAAAGATAGGCCTTTCCCAACTCGTACCGGGCCGCAGCATCGCCCGCGTTTG
>JAFAIY010000280.1 GCA_019236485.1 Comamonas sp.
GCCGCGGCCACCGACGCATGCTGCTTCCACCACCAGAGACCGCCTCCGGCGCCGAGCAGCAGCACCAGAACCCCAGCGACCAGTATTGCAATCTTCTTACCCATCATTCCTCCTGCACCGCCTAGGCAGCGTCATTCCACGCCTGCAAGGCCTGGCCTATTTCATCGTCCTCGGCCAGCTGCCAGGGACGGCTGCCATCGCGCGGCTGGCCGCCCTGGCTGCTGGCTCCCGCCTGCCGGCCCTGGGCCACCACCACGGAAGCTTCGCCGCTGGTGCGTGACTGCAGCTCCTGGCGCAGGCCTTCGGCCAGGCCTGCCAGCTGGCGCCCGACCTCGGCATGCGAGGCCTGCATCCACACCTGTACGCCCGCTCCGTCATGCTGGATGCGCAGCTCCACCGTGCCCAGCTGCGGCGGATCCAGCCGCACCGTGGCGACCTCCACGCCCTGGGCCTGCTGCCACTGGATCCGGTCGGACAAGGCTTGCAGCAAAGGCGCTGCCGAGCGTGCCTGCGGCGCGGCAGTAGCGGCCGCAGTCGCGGCCGCAGCCAGCGGCTGGGCCTGGCCCTCATTGCGCTCGGGCGCCACGACCGGCGCCGCGCCCTGCAGCGGCGCCGCATCCACCACAGCAGCCACGCCGGCTTGCAGCCTCTCGCCCGATGCGGCAGCGGCGCTGGCGGCTACCGCCGTTTGAGCCTGGCCCAGGGGCTGGCGTGGCATCTGGCTGCGCGCCAGCGCGGCTACCGCCTCTCTTGCGGGCAACGCGCCCTTCGCGCCGTCCACGGCCTTGCGACTGACCTCTGCGGCCCTGGCGATGGCAGCAGGCGCAGCGTCCAGAGCTCCAGGTGCTTCATTCTGAGCACCGGGCACTGCAGCCTCCATGGCCGGCTGGGCCATGGGTTGCCACACGGGGAGAAAGCTCGCGAGCTCCTGCCATGCGGCCTGATCGGGGCCGTTTTCCTTCGCCGCAGTGCCCTCGCCCGGCTTCGCACCGTCGGCCGGTACGGCCGCATCGCCGAGCACGGCCTGGGCCACGGCGGCCGCAAACAGCTGCAGCGGCTGGACGGAGTTCGGCGCCTGGGGCGCGGTGCTCTGCTCCGCGGCCGGGGCCACGACGGCGCTGGCTCGCGCCGCCGCAACGTTAGGTGCAGCAGCCGCAGGAGCGGCGGCCTGGGGTGCCAATGGCAATGCGTTCATGAAAACTGTTCCTGCCATGCGTAGGCTTTATGGGCTTCGTTCTGGTGCTGCAGATCGCGCAGGCGCGCACCGGCTTCGGCCAGCGCCAGCTGGCAGGCCGCTCGCGCCTGGCCATGGGCCTGGGCGATCTGCCGCCAGGCAGCCTGCACGGCGGCATCGTCCGGCAGCGCGGCGGGCGGCTGCTGCGCCCACTGCTGGGTCAGCCGGTCCAGCTGCGCCAGGCGCTCCCAGTCCTGGTCGGCGCCCGCCGCGGCCAGTTGCTGGGCCAGGGCCTGCAGGCGCGGAAGATCAGAGACGGGCATCCGCCATTCCCTGCCAGCCCGCGCGCAAGGTCTGGACTATGCCCAGCACCTCATCCACCTTGGACACATCCATCTCGAACCCGGCCTGGTTCAGGCGGTGGGCGCAGAAGTCATACAGCCGCGACAGGTTCTCCACCACGCCGTTGCCGGCATCGGCCTCCAGCGCGCTGCCCAGACCCGTGAGGATGTCGGCACATTTGGCGATGGAATGGGCTTTTTCCTCGAAGCGCTGGTGCTCGATGTGCATGCGCAGGCGCGCCATCTCCTCCAGCAGGCCGTCCACCAGCATCAGCACCAGTTCCACGGGCGATGCCTGGGCGGTTTGCGCCACCATATTGGCGGCGCGGTAGCCGCCGTATCCTTCATTCCAAATCTGCTCGTTCATGGGTCAAGAGGACGCGGGCCGGCTCACTTGGAGGAGGACGAGAACAGCGAGCCCAGCAGGCCCGTGGTGTTGCCCATCGTCGTCTCCAGGTTGGCCAGCGCCGTAAATTGCGTCAGATAGCGTTGGTAGGCCTGGTCATGCAGGCGGTCGATCGTGCTCTGGTCCTTGGTGTACTGGGCCAGCTGTTTTTGCAGACCATCCTGACGGTTCTTGAGATAGCCCGTCGTGGAATTGGTCCAGGTGTTGATATAGGTCTGCAGCGCACCCATCACGCCGCTGCGCTTGTATTCCAGCGTATTGGTCTGCCCCAGCAGGGTGTTGAGGCCGTCGGGGTTGGCCGCCACCTTCTTGGCAAAACGGTCGGCATCCAGGGCGATGGTTCCGTCCCGCTGGGCGGAGATGCCGTAGTCCGTCAAGCTGACACCGCCCACCGAGGTGCGCAGCAGGCCGTTGAGCTGGTTGCGCAGGCCGCGCACGCCGGAGTCGCCGTTGAGGGGACCGGCCGAGACCTTGGTGTCGGCATTGCCCGCGGCGGTCAGCTTGTCTATGGCCTTGACCAGGGTGTTGTAGGCATCGACAAAGCCCTGCATATTGCTCTTGGTCGCGGAGTCGTCCTTGGCCACGGTGACCGTGAACGGGCTGGAGCTTGCCTCCTGCAGCACCAGCGACAGGCCCTCGATGCCGGTATAGGTATTGGACGCCTGGCGGATTTCTGCGCCGCTGCCGCCACCCAGGCTCAGCACGGCGTTCTGCGCCACGGCCAGCTGGGTGCCGCCCACACCGGCGCCTCCCGCGGGCGGCATGGTGACGGCAGAGCCTGCCTGATCCTGCTGCTTCAGCGCGGCCACGGTGCTGGCCCAGTCGGCGGCCAGCTGCGGCGCGTCCGTGGCCGCCGTGCTGGTGGACACCTTGTGCAGCTGGAAAGCATTCTCGAGCCCGGTGCTGGCGGCATTGAGCAGCAGCTTCTGCTCGCCGTTCTGGGTCACGACCGAGGCCGTGATCTTGCCTGCGCTGGCCTTGTTCAGAGCGCGGGCGATTTCCGTGACGGACAGCTTGCCGTCGTGGTTCTCATCGGCGGCGCTCAGGTCCAGCTGGATATAGCCGCTGCCGCCCAGGGTGGTCACCACCAGGGTGGTGTCCTGGGGGTAGCTGGTGTCCAGCTCCAGGCCCAGTTCCTGCATGGAATACAGAGACTGCTGGGCCGTGGCCAGCTGGCTCACGGAAAAGCTGTAGCTGCCCGCCGAGGCGGAGCTGTTCGCCGAGGCCGTGGCCGCGCTTGTGCGCGAAACCGTGGCGGTCTGCGCCACCACGCTGCCCTTGCCGGACAGGGTTCCCAGCGCCGTGGTGAACGCGGACAGTGCCGACTGCAGGCTGCCGAGCGCCGTGACCTTGCCTTGCGCCTTGCTGGTGTTGGTGTTCACCTGCGTCTGGCGCGCGTAGATATAGCTGTCTGCCAGTGCCTTGGCGGTAGAGACCGGATCGTAAGTTGCCACTGTATTCCCCTTGTATGCGTTCGCGGTTGGGCGGTACTAGCGGTTTCCGGTGTCCTGCAGGCGTCGCTGGCGCTGCCATGTCTGGCCCGCCAATTCATCCATGCGCTTTTGTTCCTGGCGCTGCTGCTGCACGGCCTGGTCGGTGCGTGCTCGCTCCAACACCGACTGCATGCTTCCATGCTGCCGGACGGCCGCCTGCAGTTGCGCCTGGGCCTGGGCATATTCGAGCTGCTGCACCCCGAAGGTGTCGCGGCATTGCTCGGCCATGTCCAGCAGCCCGGAACGGAAACCCGCTGCGTTCGCATACAAGGCGACGTTGGCGTGCAATTTCTTCACTCCGGCGCTGTCGGCCATGCTGCGCAGGCGGTCCAGCTGGCCGCGCGTGCGCTCCAGCCGCTCGCGCGCCTGGCCGGCCTCGGCCAGGTTCTGCTGGGCGCGCTGGTCCAGCACCTGCACCCAGCGGGACAAGGCCATCATGGGGACACTCATGCCAGCACCTCCCGCAGCCCGGCCCAGCAGGCCGGCAGTGCCGCGGACTCATGGGTGCCCTGGCGCACATAGGCCTCGAGCTGCGGCCAGCGCTGCACCGCCTGGTCGGTGCGCATATCCGCTCCGGGCACATAGGCGCCCATGGGGATCAGGTCCCCGACCTGGGCATAGCGCGACATCAGCTCCTTGGCCTCGCGCGCCGCCTGCAGCTGGGCCTCGGGCACCACCTGGGGCATGCAGCGGCTGATGGAGGCCCCCACGTCGATGGCCGGGTAATGTCCCCGCTCCGCGAGTTCGCGGCGCAGCACGATATGGCCGTCCAGAATCGCGCGCGCCGTGTCCGCCACCGGGTCCTGCTGATCATCGCCTTCGGCCAGCACGGTGTAGATGGCCGTCATGCTGCCCGCGCCCTGCTCGCCGTTGCCGGCGCTCTCCACCAGCTGGGGCAGCATGCTGAACACCGACGGCGGATAACCGCGCGTGGCCGGCGGCTCGCCCAGGGCCAGCGCGATCTCGCGCCGCGCCATGGCGTAGCGGGTCAGCGAATCCAGCAACAGCAGCACATTGCTGCCCTGGTCGCGAAAATGCGCGGCGATGCTGTGGCACAGCTCGGCCGCCATCATGCGCAGCAGCGCGGGCTCGTCGGCCGGCGCCACCACCACGATGGCCCGGCGCATGCCTTCCGGGCCCAGAGCCTGGTCTATGAACTCGCGCACCTCGCGGCCGCGCTCGCCGATCAGGCCGACCACGATGACATCCGCCTCGGTCTGGCGCGTCACCATGCCCAGCAGCACGCTTTTGCCCACCCCGCTGCCCGCGAACAGCCCCACGCGCTGGCCGCGCCCCAGCGTCAACAGACCATTGATGCAGCGCACGCCCACGTCCAGCGCCTGGTCTATGGGCCGTTTCTTCAGCGGATGCACCTTGGGCGGCTGGGCCGGCAAAGGCGTCTCGCCGCCCAGCCGGCCCTTGCCGTCCAGCGGCTCGCCCAGGCCGTTGACCACCCGGCCCAGCCAGGATGGGCCGATCAGCGGCTGCTGGTGCTCGCCTTCGGGTACCACGCGCGCGCCCGTGGCCAGGCCGGCGGCCTGCCGCAGCGGCATCAGATAGGAGACGGCGCCGCGAAAGCCCACGACCTGGGCCGGCAAGGGCAGGCCCGAGGGGCTGTCGATCAGGCAGCGCGCGCCCAGCGGCAGCGCCGCGCCCGTGCTCTCCAGCAGCAGTCCGGTGGCCGCATGCAGACGGGCCGTGGGCTGTGCCACGGGCACATCCTCCAGCCGGATGCTGCGCAGCGACTGCGCCAGCACTCCCTCTGCCACGGCCGCCGGGCCCGTCATGGCGCTGGCTCCTGCAGCAGCTGCCCCCGTACCTGCTCCATGCAGGCGGCCAGACGTTGCTTGCAGCCCGCGTCCACCTCTTCTTCGCCGACCAGCAGCCGGCACTCGCCGGCTTCCAGCCCACTGTCGGCCTGCAACTGCCAGGCGGGAATGCGCGCGGCATCCAGCTCCTGGATGCGCTGCAGGTCGGCGGGATTCAAAAAGACATGCACGACGCCCGTGCGCTGAGGCATGCCGCTCAGGGTTTCCTCGACCAGGGCCAGAATCTGCGCCGGCTGCAGCGTCAGCTCGCAACGCACCACCTGGCGCGCCACTTTCTCCACCAGCCCCACCAGATCCTTGCGCAGGCTGGCCTCCCAGTCCGCATGCAGGGCCTGCAGCTGCGCGGTCAGCGCCGTCAGCGGAGCCCCCAGGCGCTGCAGCTCGTCGCGCGCGCCGGCCAGCGCCTGGGCGCGGCCCGCATCCAGGCCGGCCTCATGGCCGGCCGCATAGCCCGCACTTTCGCCTTCGCTCTGCCCCTGGGCAAAGCCCTGCGCATGTCCGCGCTGCGCGGCCTGCTCGTAGGCCTGGGCCAGCTCCTGGGTGCCCGCGGGAGCGTCCGCATCCTGCACCTGCTCCGGCTGTGCGCTGTCGGCCAGCACCAGGTCCAGCGGCGGAAAGTGGTAAGGGCGGTAGCGCACGCTCATTCCACCACGGCCTCGGCAAACAGCTGGATCTCCAGTTCGCCGGCCTCGACCATGGCCTTGACCAGGTCCATGATTTCGCGCCGCGCCTGCTCCACGCGGCTCAGCGGCACGGGACCGCTGCGGCGCATCTGATCCTCGAAGCTCTGCGCCTGGCGGCGCGGCATGGCGCCCAGCACGGCCTTGCGCACGGCAGGCTCGGCGCCCTTGAGGGCCAGGGCCCAGAGCTCGGCGGGCACGGCTTCGATGATCTGGGTCAGTGCAGTCTCGGACTGGGTCGACAGCATGAAGAAGTCGTACATCTCGGTCTCGATCTCCGAGGTGATCCCGGGATCGCGGGCACGCAGCCGCTCCACCAGTTCCTGCTTGTTGCCCGGAATGCGGTTGAGGATCTCCGCCGCCTGCTTCACGCCCTCCATGGCCACGCTCTGGGTGCCGAACTCGCTCAGGTACTGATCGGTCAGCAGCTCCAGCTGCACCAGCAGGTCGCGGTCCACATCCTTGAGCTTGGCCACGTTCAGCACCAGGGCTTCGCGCCCCGACTCCGGCAGATGTTCGATCACATCGCCGGCCAGCTTGGGCGGCAGGAATGCCAGAAACACGGCCTGCATGCGCGGGTGCTCCTGCGCCAGGCGCTCGGCCAGCCAGGCCGGCGAAGCCCATTGCAACCGCCCCATCTTGGGCCGGATCTCGTCGCCATAAATGCTGTCGAGCACGCTGCCCGCGATATCGCTGCCCAGGGCCAGGCCCAGCGAGCGCTGCAGAAAACTGCGCGAGGCGCCGTGCACGCCACTTTGCTCGCGGTAGTCGTCAAAGAAATGCTGCAGCGACTGGCGCACCGAATCCACGCGGATGCCGCTCATGCGCGACATCACCTGCGTCACGGCGAGCAGGTCTTCGCGTTCCAGGCAGCGCAGCACGCCGGCAGCAGGCTCCTCGCCCATGCTCAGCAGCACGATGGCCGCCTGCTCGATCAGGTTCAGGCTTCCTTCCTGCCTGGCGGCCAGCGCCGCCGCGCCCTCAACGCCCGTTACCAACTGGTTGGCCATGCTTTTGCACCCATTGTTTGACCACTTCCGCGACGCGCTCGGGCTCCTTGGCCGCCAGCGTACGCAGGTGTTCCACCATCACATCCACCTCCGAGCCCGGCGGCGGCAGGTCCACATCCTCCAGCAGCGGCACCATGGACAGCTCGGCCGACGGCCTGGCCGCGGCTTGCGGAGCCTGCAGCAGACCGGCGGCACCGGCCGCAGCGCCCAGTAGCGCGGGCTCGGCTGCCGTCGCGGCGGCAGCTCGCTGGCCTTCGCGCAGATGGCGCAGCACGCCATTGACCAGGCGCACCAGCACCACCAGCACCACCACGCCGGCCAGACTCCACAGCACCATCACGGCGATATCGAACCAGTGCGAGGGCTGCTCCCACCAGGCGGGCAGCGCCAGCGGCGCCTTGAAAGCCATGCTGGCGACGGCGATCTGATCGCCGCGCTCGGCATCCACGCCCAGGCCCACGCGCAACAGCTTCTCCACGCGCGCCAGTTCGTCGGCGCTCCAGACCTTGGCTTTTTGCGGTGCCACGGCATCGTCCAGCATCACGGCCACATGCAGCTTGTTGATGCGCCCCTTGCCGCGCTTGACCTGCACCACGTTGCGGTCATAGGCATAGCTGCGCGAGACCGCGGCGCGGAAGTTCCCGTTGTTGGCCGCATCCTTGCTCGCGGTATCGGCCTGCACATTGACCGGGCGATTGCTCAGCGAACCCGGCACGCCCAGTGCCACGCCGCCATTGCGGTCGTTTTCCTCGCGCGTGGCCTCGCTGAGCACACGCGGGTCGCCGCTGTAGCGCTCGAAGGACTCCTCGGTACGGTCCTGGCTCAGGTCCGCCGTCACCGTCACGCGGAAATGCCCCTCGCCCACGGCAGCCATCAGCAGCTCCTGGGCGTTCTGGCGCAGCTCGGCGCTGAGCTTGCCGGCCTGCCCCTCCTGGGCCAGGGGGTCGAAGCCTTCGGACAGGTCCACGCGCGCCGACAGGAAGTTGCCCGCCTGGTCGGTCAGCGCCACGCGCTGCGGCTCCAGGCCGGCCACGCTGCTGGCCACCATGTGGATGATGGCCGCGATCTGCTCCTGCTTGAGCTGCTGACCCGGCTTGAGCTGCAGCACCACCGAGGCCGAGCTCTTGTCGCCGGTGTTCACCACGAACGAGGACGAGCGCGCAATCGACAGATGCACGCGGGCCGCAGCCACGGCATCGAGCGAGCCTATGCTGCGCGCCAGCTCGCCCTCCAGGCCGCGGCGGAAACGCACGTCCTGCACGAACTGGCTCACGCCCAGCGGATCGTTGCGATCCATCAGCTCCAGGCCCTCGGGCAGCTTGGCCGCCACGCCCTTGGCGGCCAGCAGCATGCGCGCACGGCCCAGGTCGGTATCGGCGACCAGCACCTGGCCGGAGTCGGGGTCCAGCCGGTATTTGAGTCCGTCGGCCTCCAGCACCGACACCACATCGGCCGTGGCCACGTTTTCGCGGGCGCCGAACAGGGGCCGGTAGTGGCCGCTGCCCTGCCACATCAGCAGCACCACCACGGCGGTCACGATGGCCGCCACCAGCACCAGGGGCAGGGCCACGCGCGCCAGGCCGGGCTGGCTGGCGAACGAGAGCGGGCCGTCCTTGCGCGACAGGCTAGAGAGACGGTTTTTCATGGAATCCAGCAACTGCATCGCGGACCTCAGACCTGAAGCTTGACGACTTCGTCGACGGCGCCCATGACCTTGTTGCGCACCTGCATCAGCATGGAGAACGACAGGCCGGCTTCCTGGCTGGAGAGCATGGCGCCCACCAGGTCATCGCTGTGGCCGGCATCGACGGCGGCCATGCGGTCGGAGGCCGCACGCCCCTGGGCATCCACGGACAGCACCGCGCCCTCCATGAGGCGCAGAAAGCCGCTGCCGGAGGCGGGCTGATCGGCCGCAGGCGCGATGGGCGACTGGGCCAGCTGCGGGGCCGCCATGGGCTCGAAAGCCACCTGGGAGCGCAGCAAAAGGCTGGAAGGTTCGATCTTCATCGGTGCGTCCCCCAGCCATGCCACCCGCGCATGCATGACGCGTACAGGTCGCAGCCCTCAGGGAATAAGTTGTTGCACGAATAGTATACTATTCACAATTGATACAAATTGAATCGCTTTACCAAGACACTTGGATTTCATAGTGCAGGCCGCATTTTTTCGCCAGAATCGCGCTGCATCACCGCCTCAAATTAAAGCGTAAAAGATATCTATTGTGCAGAATGCAACAGCCTTGAACCCTGTCTTGCTAGGCCGTCCGGTGCAAGCCTTCGACCAGCTGGCCCTGCTGCTGGCACAGCAGGTGCAGGCCGCGCTGCAGCGCACCGGTCACCGCCAGGTGAACCTGCACATCGCCCAGACCCAGTTCCTGCCGCAGCGCAGCCCCGCCCCCGCCCGGATGCGGGTGCAGCTGGAGCGCGCCACGGTGCTGGCCCATATGGCGGCGCGCTACGGCTTTACCGCCGAGCCTCTGCCCCAGGGGGTTGAGGCACCTCCCGTCAGCAGCACCGAGCAGCGCATTCACGCCGCACTCGACGCCGCCGTGTGCGCGGCCGCGCAAGCCCTGTGCGCCCAGGCGCTGGCCGCGCTGCAGCAGCCACCCGCCACCACGGCCAGCGCCTGGCAGTGGCAGGCCCGGATCCGGATCGGCGACGGCGACTGGCAGCCTTTGCTGCTGACCCTGGACGCCGACACCAGCCGCACGCTGGAGCATTACGCCCTGCAGCTGCGCCGCGCCCAGCGCCCGGCCGCGGCCACCCAGGCCAAGCCGACCGTTCCCCTGCATGTGGATGTCACCGCCTGCCTGCTGGAAAAAACCGTATCCACCGCCGACATCCAGGCCCTGCGCCCGGGCAGCGTGCTGCCCATCGCCCTGGGCCGCGCCACGGTGCTGCTCAACGGCCAGGCCCTGCTGTCTGCGGCCGTAGCCGAGCACCAGGGCAAGTTGCACCTGACGGCTTTCGAGACTTTGGAGTAGACCCATGGACCTGCAAGACCTGCTGGACAGCCCGGTGGACACCGGCGCCGAACTCAGCCCCCCACCCGTAGCCAGCGCCGCCGCCGCGCACCGGCTGTCGCCTTTTCTGCATCGCATTCCGGTGACGCTGACGCTGGAAGCCGGCTCGGCGCGCATCACCCTGCAGGAGCTGGCCGAGCTGGGCAGCGACAGCGTGGTGCCGCTGGACACCATGGTGGGCGAGCCCCTGACCATCAAGGTCAACGGCACGGCCATCGGCAAGGGCGAGGTCGTGGTCAGCGGCGAGGCCTACGGCCTCAAGGTGCTGGAGCTGCATGCCGAGCTGCCGGCGCTGGACCTCTGAGCCACACCCGACGCTTCACATGCCTGCTTCCATCCACAGGGCGCCACGCGCCCTGGTTTTCTTGGCGCTGGCCGCCGGCCTGTGGACGCTGCTGCCGCATGCGCAGGCGGCCAATATCCCGCTGCTGGAGAGCCAGCAAAGCCATGGCGTGACCCAGCTCTCGGTCAAGACCGAGGTGCTGGTGCTGATGACGCTGCTGGGCCTGCTGCCCATGATGGCCTTGATGATGACCACGTTCACGCGCTTCATCATCGTGCTGGCGCTGCTGCGCTCGGCGCTGGGCCTGCAGCAGGGCCTGCCGACGCGGGTGCTGACCGGCGTGGCGCTGATTCTGACCCTGCTGGTCATGCGCCCCGTGGGCGATCGCCTGTGGACCGAAGCCTTCGAGCCCTACGAGAAGGACAAGATCGGCCTGATCGAAGCGCTCAGGCGGGCCGAAAAACCCATGTCCGACTTCCTGCTGGCCCAGACCCACGAGGCCGCGCTCAAGCAGGTCAGCGCCCTGGCCAAGGAAGGCCCGGTGGCCGACCCCAAGGACCATGCGTTTACCGTCAAGGTGGCGGCCTTTGTGCTGAGCGAGCTCAAGACGGCCTTCATGATCGGCTGCGTGCTGTTCATCCCCTTTCTGGTGATCGACCTGGTCGTCTCCTCGGTGCTGATGGCCATGGGCATGATGATGCTGTCGCCGCTGGTGATCTCGCTGCCCTTCAAGATCCTGCTGTTCGTGCTGGTGGACGGCTGGTCGCTGACCGTCAACACCCTGGTCACCAGCGTGCAGGGGCTGTAGCGCCATGACCCCCGATATCGCCGTCGACCTGCTGCTGCAAGCCATACGCCTGGTGCTGCTCATAGTCTGCGTGCTGGTGGTGCCCGGTTTGCTCACGGGTCTGCTGGTCAGCCTGTTCCAGGCGGCCACGCAGATCAACGAGCAGACGCTGAGCTTTCTGCCGCGCCTGCTGGTGACGCTGCTGGCCCTGGCCCTGAGCGCGCGCTGGCTGGTCACCCAGCTGATGGACTTCTGCGTGCGCTTCTTCCAATACGCCAGCACGCTGCTGGGCTGAAGCGCCATGGAGCAAGGCCTCTACCCCTTTCTGCTGCACTGGCTGCAACTGCTGTGGTGGCCGTTCGCGCGCACCATGGCGCTGCTGGCCTTCGCGCCCATCTTCGGCGATGCCACCGTACCCATGCGGGTGCGCGTCATCCTCGCGCTGACCCTGGCGGTGGTGGCCCTGCCCAGCGTGGCCACGCAGGTCACGCCCGTGAACGCCCTGTCGCTGACCGCCGTGGCACTGACGCTGGAGCAGATCGCGATCGGCGCCGTGCTCGGCCTGGGACTGCAGTTTGCGGCCACGGCGCTGAACATCTTCGGCTTTCTCAGCGCCTCGCAGACCAGCCTGGCCATGGCCATGCTCAACGACCCGGTGCACGGCAGCTCGTCGGACGCGCTGTCGCTGCTGGCCCTGCTGCTGGGCATGCTGCTGTTTTTCCTGCTCGACGTGCATCTGCTGGTGGCCGGCATTCTGGCCGCCAGCTTCGATGCCTGGCCCGTGGGCCAGAGCCTGGCTCGGCTGCAGCTGCAGACCGTGGCCTACAACGCGGGCTGGGTGTTTGCGGCCGCCTTTCTGCTGGCCACGCCCATCATTTTTTCCGCCATGCTGGTGCAGCTGGGCTTCGGCTTCATGGCCCGCATCTCGCCCAGCCTGAACATCTTTGCGCTGGGCTTCTCCGTGGTCACGCTGTTCGGCCTGGCCATGCTGGCCTTCATGCTGCGCCATATCCCCGCGCACTATCTGCAGATGACCCAGCGCACGCTGGACATGCTGACCCAGCTGATGAAGGGCTGACGCATGGCCGAGAGCTCCGGCGACAAGTCCGAACAGGCTTCGGACCACAAGCTGCGCAAGATGCGCGAGGAAGGCCAGGTGGCCCGCTCGCGCGACCTGGCCACGGCCGTGGGCCTGGTGGCCACGCTGCAGGTGACGGCGCTGTTCATGCCCGACTATCTGCGCCAGTTTCACGGCCTGTTCCAGCGCGGGCTCGCCGATGCCTCCGGACCCGGCGCCATAGACAGCATGGTGGGCGCGGTCTGGGCCGACGCGGCGCGGCTGTTCCTGCAGATGCTGCTGCCGCTGTTCATCACCCCGGTGCTGACAGGCCTGGCCTCGCTGGTGCCCGGCGGCTGGCTGCTGTCGCTCAAGAACCTGCAGCCCAAGTTCGGCCGGCTGAGCCCCAAGCAGAATCTGTCCAAGTTCTTCAAGTCCAAGCATTACGGCGACCTGCTGATGGCCGTGCTCAAGGTGCTGGCCGTGGCCGGCGTGGTCTATGCGTTCTGCAAGGCCAATATGCGCCACTTCACCGCCCTGCCCTCCATGACCCTGGACCTGGCGGTGCGCGAAGGCGTGAGCCTGTTCCTCTCGGGCGTGATGTCCATCGTCATCATCTTCGTCATCCTGGCACTGATCGACGTGCCGCTGCAGCGCTTTTTCTTTTTGCGCGGCCAGCGCATGAGCAAGCAGGAAGTCAAGGAAGAGAACAAGAGCAACGAAGGCCGGCCCGAGGTCAAGAGCCGCATCCGCCAGATCCAGCGCCAGCTGGCCCGCCGCAGCGTGCGCGCCACCGTGCCGCAGGCCGACGCCGTCATCGTCAACCCCGAGCACTATGCGGTTGCCGTGCGCTACGACAGCCAGCGCGCGGAGGCGCCGTTTGTGATCGCCAAGGGCGTGGACGAGATGGCTTTCTATATCCGCGAGATCGCGCAGCACCACCAGGTGGAGGTGGTCAGCCTGCCGCCGCTGGCGCGCGCCATCTACCACAGCAGCCAGGTCAACCAGCAGATACCCGCCGTGCTCTACCGCAGCGTGGCACAGGTGCTGCACTACGTGCTCCAGATCAAGGCCTTCCGCCAAGGCCAGCGACCCGCACGCCCCGAAATGCCGCAGGCGCTGGACGTGCCTGCCGAACTCTCCGATCCGTCCCCCGCACCATGAAGCCCTATCTCGCAGCCCTGCGCCAGTCGCTGTCCCGCCACCAGTGGGCCGTGCCCGTGTTTCTGCTGGCCCTGCTGGCCATGGTCATGCTGCCGCTGCCGCCCCTGGCGCTGGACATCTTCTTCACCTTCAACATCGTGCTGTCCCTGGTGGTGGTGCTGGTGGCCGTGGGCGTGAAGCGGCCGCTGGATTTCGCGGTCTTCCCCACCATCATCCTGGCCACCACGCTGCTGCGCCTGGGGCTGAACGTGGCCTCGACGCGCGTGGTGCTGCTGCACGGCCAGAACGGGCCGGACGCGGCCGGCCATGTGATCGAGTCCTTCGGCAATGTGGTCATAGGCGGCAACTTTGTCGTGGGCCTGGTGGTGTTCATCATCCTGATGATCATCAACTTCGTGGTGGTGACCAAGGGCGCGGAGCGCATCTCCGAGGTCTCGGCCCGCTTCACGCTGGATGCCCTGCCCGGCAAGCAGATGGCCATCGACGCCGACCTGAATGCCGGCCTGATCAACCAGCAGCAGGCCCAGGTGCGGCGCAAGGAGGTCGCGACCGAGGCCGATTTCTACGGCGCCATGGACGGCGCCTCCAAGTTCGTGCGCGGCGATGCCATCGCCTCCATCCTGATCCTGGTGATCAATCTGATCGGCGGCGTGGCCATTGGCTCGCTGATGCACGATCTGCCGCTGGGCGAGTCCTTCCGCCTGTACGCGCTGCTGACCATCGGCGACGGTCTGGTGGCCCAGATTCCCGCGCTGCTGCTGTCGGCAGCCTCGGCCGTGATCGTGACCCGCATCAGCGATGCGGACGCGGGCGAATTCTCGGAACAGGTGCAGCAGCAGCTGCTGGCCAAGCCCACGGTGCTGTATGGCGCGGCGGCGGTGATGCTGGTGCTAGGCCTGATCCCCGGCATGCCCTGGCTGCCCTTCCTGGCCTTTGCGGCGGCACTGGTGCTGGGCGGCTGGGTCATGGCCAAGCGCCCCGAGCGCGCCCAGCCCGCGGCCGAGGACCAGCGCCTGCTGCAGAACGTGACGGCGGCGGTGCAGGACTTCGGCTGGCAGAGCCTGCCCATCACCGAGCCGCTGTCGGTGCGCGTGGGCTACCGCCTGGTCAGCCAGCTGGACCCGGCGCAGGGTGCGCCGCTGGCCACGCGCCTTAGAGGCGTGCGCCAGAGCCTCAGCGAGAGCATGGGTTTTGTGCTGCCTCCGGTCCATGTGCGCGACGACATGACGCTGCCGCCCAACCAGTACACCATACTCATACACGACGCCGTCGTGGCCCAGGCCGAGGTCCATGCCGACCGGCTGATGGCCATTCCCTCGCCCCAGGTCTATGGCCAGCTCGACGGCATTCCGGGCATCGAGCCCGCCTACCAGCTGCCCGTGACCTGGATCGAGCCCAAGGACAAGGCCCATGCGCTGGGCATGGGCTACCAGGTGGCCGATTGCGTGGGCATCGTGGCCACCCATGTGACGCGCGTGGTGCGCCAGCATCTCGACGAGCTGATCCGCCACGAGGACGTGCACGCCATGCACGAGCGCCTGAACGCCCTGTCGCCCAAGCTCGCGGCGGCGCTGGAAAAAGCCTGCCCCGCCCCGCTGCAGCACGCGGTGTTCAAGCAGCTGCTGCGCGAAGGGGTGTCGCTCAAGGACATCGTGCTGATCGCCACCGCCCTGGTCGACAGCAGCGAGGCCACCAAGGACCCCATCCTGCTGACCGCCGAGGTGCGCTGCGCGCTGCGCCGCCAGATCGTCGGCGCGACGCTGGGACCCGCGCCGGAGATCAAGGCCTTCACGCTGGGCAACGAGCTGGAGAAGCTGCTGCTGGGCGCGCTGAGCACGGCGCGCCACACGAACAAGAAAGTGCCGCTGGACAATTACCCCGTGGACCCGCAGCTGCTGGGCCAGCTGCAGGAGCATATGGCCCATGCGCGCGACCTGATGAAGCAGCAGGCCACGCCCCCCGTGCTGCTGGTCTCGCCCCAGCTGCGCCCGCTGCTGGCGCGCTATGCGCGTCTGTTTGCCCAGGGCCTGCAGGTGCTGTCGTTCAACGAGGTGCCAGAGGGTCGGGAGCTCAAGGTGCTGGGTACCATGGGATAAAACAGGAGCGGCCAGCGCGCTTTCCGCTGCGATATCGAACGCATTTGTCGTTCAAAAACAGGCAGGACAGGCGCCAAATGCTCTGCTTTTCAAAGCAATCCGGCCATACGAGCTTGGGCTGGCTTACCCGGCGTTGCAGGCTTCTGCAGCTCCATGGCGCCGGCTCATCCAGGCCGGCAGGCTGACCTGCATCTGGTCGCTGCCCTGGACCAGCGCATGCAGCGGCGTTCCCGCGCGGATATAGGCCACCTGGCGCATGCGGCCCGGATCGGGCCAGTCGGCCAGCGGCAGCACCAGCACGTCGATATGCCTGAGGTCCTCGTCCTCGTAGAGCAGGCGCTCGAACAGATCCGGGCGCAGCGCCATCTGCCGCACATGGGCCATGTCCCGCGCGGCATTGCCGCCCTCGGCCGTCACCCATTGCGCAAAGCAGGCCAGCATCTCTTTTTGCAGCTCCGCGGCGCTGCGGCGCACGTTCAGAAAACGCAGCTGCGCGCCCTGGCTGCGCAGCATCTGCCGGGTCACCGCGGCGGCAGCGGGCGCGCCCACGTCGACCTGCAGATGCAGATAGGCAAACCCCGCCTGCGAGGTTCTGGCGACGCCGCGCCAGTGCTGGAGCTCGTCCAGCGCATCGCGGATGCCGAACAGGGCCAGCAACCCCTTGCCGGGCTGAGGCGCGCGCGCATCCATGGCCCGATCGTGGAAGGGAATGGAAGCCGCAATCAGTTCCACCCCCTGCTCCCGCTGGCAGACGCTGTGCACTCCCACCAGCGGCTGCACGTTCTGGCCGTGCATGCGGATCAGGCTGAGCAGCGTCAACTGGACGCGGGAAGAAGCACTCTGGGTCATTGCGGCGGTTCAGATCATTCTTGCGTTACAACGATACGGACTGACGTACAGTATATTCGTATTGCTAAATTTGTCTTTATTCTGAAATAGTTCACGCAGCTTGCCAGCTTCTGATGCTGCAACTGCACAAAGCTTTGAAGCAAAGCAGAGATTTGTAAATCATTCACACTCTTTCACCATGATCCCCACCAACCGCCCCGTCCTGGGCCGCGATCTGGACGCCGTGCGTCAGGAGTTCGGGCTCCTGACCAATGACATCATCTGGGTGCTGAGCATGTCCATCACCCGCTGGATGCAGATCGTGCGCCAGGCGCCGGACGAGCCGGTGAAGGATCCGACCCTGGCCCTGCTGGTGCGCTTTCTGGCCCAGCATCCGGAGCTGGCCGTGGTCCCCAAGCAGCCCTCGGCGGCGGAAATGTTTGCGCTGATGAACGAGATCGCCGATGTCGAGCCCAAGCGCTTCGCCACCTACTTTGGCGCCGAAAGCTCGGCCGCCTACCGCTGGATGCGGCCCGATGCACGCCCCTCGTCCACGGTCACGCGGCTCATGCATTTTCTGAAGACGGCGCTGCTGATGCAGGATGCGGCCGGACGCACCCAGCTGCTCGAAGACTGGCGCAAGACCGTGGAGCAGGAGGCGCGCATCCGCGGCGTGCAGAACGTGTTCAAGACCGGCCGCTGGACCACGCCCATCCTCGACAACGGCGCGCCCTCCTCGCCTCTCAGGCCGCGCGCGGCGCCCGCCGACAGCGAGCAGGCATAAAAAAAGCGCTGCCATGGCAGCGCTTTGGGGAGCTTGCGGCTCGCCGGGCTTATGCAGCCTTGGCCTGAGCCAGCATGGTGCCGGCATCGCTGACCTCGAACTTGCCCGGGCCTTCCACGTTCAGCGTGACGACCTTGCCGTCCTTGACCAGCATGGAGAAACGGTTGGCGCGCAGACCCAGGCCCTTACCGTTGAGGTCCAGCGTCAGGCCCGTGGCCTTGGCGAAAGCGGCGTCGCCGTCGGCGATCATGCGCACCTTGCCGGCCACTTTCTGGTCGCGGCCCCAGGCACCCATGACGAAGGCGTCGTTCACGGACACGCACCAGATTTCGTCGACACCGGCGGCCTTGAGCTCGTCGGCCTGGGCCACATAGCCGGGCACATGCTTCTCGGAGCAGGTGGGCGTGAAGGCGCCGGGCACGGCGAACAACGCGATGGTCTTGCCGGCCAGAGCCTCGGGCAGCTTCACGGGGTTGGGGCCGATGCTGCAGCCTTCGCCTGCCACTTCCACGTATTCAGCCAGGTTGACTGCGGGCAGGGTGTCTCCAACTTTGATCATGAGTTTCTCCTTGGTTGCAAAGCTCGGGCCCCCATCATGGCGGCCCAAATAAAAAACGACCCACGCATTGTGGGTCGTTTTCAGGGGCTTTGCAGCCGGGCAAGCCAGTTAGGCTTACACCAGAGCGGCCTTTTGCACCAAGCGGGTAGCAACCCAGTTCTTGGTCTTGGAGAGCGGACGGCTCTCGGTGATTTCAACCACGTCGCCCAGCTTGTACTCACCTTGCTCGTCGTGAGCGTGGTACTTGCTCGACTTGATCATGATCTTGTCGTAGATGGGGTGCTTCACGCGGCGTTCCACCAGAACGGTCACGGTCTTGGCACGCTTGTCGCTGACCACCTTGCCAATCAAGGTGCGCTTGAGGGATGTTTTAGCTTCCGTCATGTCGGCTCCTTACTTGGCGGCTTGCTTTTCAGCAAGGATGGTCTTGGCACGAGCGATGTCACGGCGTGTAGCCTTGATGGTCGCAGTGTTGCCCAGTTGTTGCGTGGCCTTTTGCATGCGCAGACCGAAGTGAGCCTTTTGCAGGGACTTCACTTCAGCTTCCAGACCGGCCACGTCTTTTTGGCGGAGTTCAGCAGATTTCGTCATGTTGATCTCCTTAAGCACCAATGTGACGGGACACGAAGGTCGTGCGCAGAGGCAGCTTTGCAGCAGCCAGGCGGAACGCTTCACGGGCCAGCTCTTCAGGCACACCCACGATTTCGTAGATCACCTTGCCGGGCTGGATTTCGGCTACGTAGTACTCGGGGTTGCCCTTACCGTTACCCATACGCACTTCTGCGGGCTTGGTAGAGATGGGCTTGTCCGGGAACACGCGGATCCAGATGCGGCCGCCACGCTTCACGTGACGGGAAATTGCACGACGTGCAGCTTCGATCTGGCGGGCCGTCAGACGGCCGCGGTCGGTGGACTTCAAACCGAAATCGCCGAAAGCAACGGAGTTGCCACGGGTTGCGATGCCGGTGTTGCGGCCTTTTTGTTCCTTACGGAACTTGCGGCGTGCAGGTTGCAGCATGTTTATTCTCCTTTACCGTCCGCTGCAGCAGCGGGCGCGTCACTCTTACGAACGCGCTTAACGGAATCAGCACCAGCGCCAGCAGGCTTGTCGCTGCCATCGGCAGGAGCGGCATTGGTGCCAGCGGGGCGGCGACCACCACGGCCAGCGCCATCACGACCATCACGGCGACCGTCGCGGCGGGGGCCACGAGGACGACGCTCGTCGTCAGGACGGGGCGTTTCCACTGCGGGCAGATCGTTACGGCCCAGGGTATCACCCTTGTAGACCCAGACCTTCACACCGATCACACCATAGGTGGTCTTGGCTTCGGAGAAGCCGTAATCGATGTCGGCACGCAGAGTGTGCAGAGGCACGCGGCCTTCGCGGTACCACTCGGTACGAGCAATTTCGATACCGTTCAGACGACCGGAAGACATGATCTTGATGCCCTGGGCACCCAGACGCATGGCGTTCTGCATGGCACGCTTCATGGCGCGGCGGAACATGATGCGCTTTTCCAGCTGCTGGCAGATGGAATCGGCGATCAGCTTGGCATCGATTTCGGGCTTGCGCACTTCTTCGATGTTCACGGCCACGGGCACGCCCAGACGAGTCGCGAGTTCCTTCTTCAGGTTCTCGATGTCTTCGCCCTTCTTGCCGATCACCACGCCCGGACGAGCCGAGAAAATGGTGATGCGGGCGTTCTTGGCAGGACGCTCGATCAGAATGCGAGCCACGGCAGCATTCTTCAGCTTGGCCTTCAGGTACTCGCGAACCTTGATGTCTTCGGCCAGCATGCCGGCGAAATCACGGTTGCTTGCGTACCAGCGGCTTGCCCAGTTGCGGCTCACCGCCAGACGGAAGCCGGTAGGATGGATTTTCTGTCCCATATTCTTCCTTTAGGCCTCAGTTACCCACTGTCACGTAGATGTGGCAGGTAGGCTTGCTGATGCGGTTGCCACGGCCCTTGGCGCGAGCAGTGAAACGCTTGAGCGTGGTGCCTTGTTCGACGTAGATGGTCTTGACCTTCAGTTCGTCGATATCGGCGCCGTCATTGTGCTCAGCGTTGGCGATAGCGGATTCCAGAACCTTCTTCACGATCACGGCAGCTTTTTTCTGCGTGAACTGGAGAATGTTCAGAGCTTGATCCACCTTCTTGCCGCGGATCAGATCCGCGACCAGGCGACCCTTGTCAACAGACAGGCGGACGCCACGGAGAACAGCACGTGTTTCAGACATGTTCTATTCCTTACTTCTTGGCTTTCTTGTCCGCAGGGTGACCCTTGAAGGTACGAGTCAGCGCGAATTCACCCAGCTTGTGGCCGACCATCTGGTCAGTCACATAGACCGGCACGTGTTGCTTGCCGTTGTGCACGGCGATGGTCAGACCGATGAACTCGGGCAGAACCATGGAGCGACGCGACCAGGTCTTCACTGGCTTCTTGTCCTTGGTGGCGATGGCCTTCTCGACCTTGGCCAGCAAGTGATGGTCAACAAACGGACCCTTTTTAAGAGAACGAGTCATTTGCTACCCCTTACTTCTTACGACGCGACACAATCATCGTTTGTGTGCGCTTGTTGTTACGGGTGCGGTAGCCCTTCGTCAGGTTGCCCCATGGGTCAACTGCGTGACGGCCTTCACCGGTCTTGCCTTCACCACCACCGTGCGGGTGGTCGACAGGGTTCATCACCACGCCGCGGACGGTCGGGCGAATACCCATCCAACGCTTCACACCGGCCTTGCCCAGTTGGCGCAGGCTGTGTTCTTCGTTGGCAACTTCACCGATGGTGGCACGGCACTCGATGTGCACCTTGCGCACTTCGCCGGAACGCATACGCACTTGGGCGTAGATGCCTTCACGGGCCAGCAGCGTGGCGGACGTACCAGCCGAGCGGGCGATCTGAGCACCGGCACCGATCTTCAGTTCGATGCAGTGGATGGTCGAACCCACGGGGATGTTGCGGATAGGCAGGGTGTTGCCCACGCGGATGGGAGCTTCGGAGCCGCTGACGATGGTGGCGCCCACTACCAGGTTGCGAGGAGCAATGACGTAGCGACGCTCGCCGTCGGCATAGCACACCAGAGCGATGTGGGCCGTACGGTTGGGATCGTATTCAATGCGCTCAACCTTGGCGGGGATACCGTCCTTGTTGCGCTTGAAGTCCACCACGCGGTAGTGGTGCTTGTGACCACCGCCCTTGTGGCGAGTCGTGATGTGACCGTTGTTGTTACGGCCGGCCTTCTGGAACTGAGGTTCCAGCAGGGGGGCGTAACCTTCACCCTTGTGCAGGTGGTCACGGGTAACCTTCACCGTGCCGCGTTGGCCGGGGGTCGTAGGTTTGAGCTTGATAACAGCCATGATTAAGCAGCCTCCCCAGACAGGTTCAGCTCTTGACCGGGCTTGAGCATCACGTATGCCTTGCGCACGTTGTCGCGGCGGCCCACGGTCTTGCCGAAGCGCTTGGTCTTGCCCTTGGTGTTCACCACGGAAACGCCAGCCACTTCAACCTTGAACATCAATTCCACAGCGGCCTTGATTTCGGGCTTGGTAGCGTTCTGCAGCACCTTGAATGTCACAGCGTTGGACTTCTCAGCAACCAGAGTGGCCTTTTCGGACACGATGGGAGCCACCAACACTTGCATCAGACGACCTTCGTCAAACTTGAGCGTGCTCATGCGAACATCTCCTTGAGTTTGTCGATCGCACCCTTGGTGATGAGCACCTTCTTGTAGTGCACCAGCGACACGGGGTCTGCATAGCGCGGCTCAACCACGAACACGTTCTTCAGATTGCGGGATGCCAGGTACAGGTTTTCGTCGATTTCTTCGGCGATCACCATCACCGACGAAGACAGGTTCATAGCCTTGAACTTGTCTGCCAGCACCTTGGTCTTGGGGGTATCCAGCGTCAGCGATTCCACCACGGACAGGCGGCCTTCGCGGGCCAGCTGCGACAGGATGGAAGCCATGCCGGCGCGGTACATCTTCTTGTTGATCTTCTGCGCGAAGTTTTCTTCAGGCAGGTTCGGGAAGATGCGACCGCCGCCACGCCACAGAGGCGAGGAGGACATACCAGCACGTGCACGGCCGGTACCCTTCTGCTTGAAGGGCTTGGCGGTGGTGTGACGCACTTGTTCACGGTCCTTCTGGGCGCGAGTGCCTTGACGTGCGTTGGCACGGTAGGCAGTCACCAGCTGGTGGACCAGATCTTCGTTGAATTCACGACCGAACACAGTCTCGGGAGCATCGAACTTGGATGCGGCCTGGCCTTGTTCATTCAGGAGTTCGAGCTGCATTAGTTCGCTCCTTTAGAAGCTTTAGCCTTGATAGCGGGACGCACTGTCACAAAGCCACCCTTGGAGCCAGGAACAGCGCCCTTGATCAAGAGCAGTTGACGTGCTTCGTCGATGCGAACCACGTCGAGATTTTGAGTAGTGACGGTTTCGTCGCCCATGTGGCCGGTCATGCGCTTGCCGGGGAACACGCGACCGGGGTCTTGTGCCATACCGATCGAGCCGGGGACATTGTGCGAACGGCTGTTACCGTGCGATGCGCGCTGCGAACTGAAGTTGTGGCGCTTGATCGTGCCGGCGTAACCCTTACCGATGGAAGTGCCTTGCACGTCCACCTTCTGGCCAACGCTGAACAGTTCGGCCACGGGCAGAACGGCACCAGCGGCGTACTTGCCAGCGGTTTCATCGGTTACACGGAATTCACGGGTCACTTCACCGGCTTCGACACCTGCCTTGGCGAGGTGGCCGGCTTGAGGCTTGGTCACGCGAGAAGCCTTGCGTGCACCGAAAGTGACCTGCAGGGCCACGTAGCCATCGTTCTCTTGGGTTTTGACCTGAGTCACGCGGTTGTTGGAAACATCCACCACTGTGACAGGCACTGCGTCCCCATCATCAGTGAACAGACGCATCATGCCCACCTTGCGACCCAGCAACCCCAGGGAGTTGCTCAGACTCATTTGTTTGCTCCAAAACTTTTGCCGCTGAAACTGCAATTGGCTCAGCGTTGCATCCTGCTCTTTATGAGCCGACGCACAAAAGAAGGTTAATAAAACTTCGCATCAATAAACGCGAAGCCCCAAAGTTTAACGCGAACTGCTTTTTCAAGCAAGTTCGCGCCAAACAAAGACCCTTAAAAGCCTCCAGGGATGCTCCCTGGAGGGCTCTCAAAACTCTTATTGCAGTTTGATTTCGACGTCCACACCTGCGGGCAGGTCCAGCTTCATCAGAGCGTCAACCGTCTTGTCGGTCGGGTCGACGATGTCCATCAGACGCTGGTGAGTGCGGATTTCGAACTGGTCGCGGCTGGTCTTGTTGACGTGCGGCGAACGCAGGATGTCGAAACGCTTCATGCGTGTCGGCAGGGGCACGGGGCCCTTGACGATGGCGCCGGTACGCTTGGCGGTGTCAACGATCTCGGCTGCAGACTGGTCGATCAGCTTGTAGTCGAAAGCCTTCAGGCGAATGCGGATCTTTTGCTTAGACATTGTTAATTCCTAGCTTTTCTAAGAATTAGGCAATGATCTTGGCAACCACGCCAGCGCCCACGGTACGGCCGCCTTCGCGGATAGCGAAACGCAGACCTTCTTCCATGGCGATGGGGGCGATCAGCTTCACAGTGATCGACACGTTGTCACCAGGCATCACCATTTCCTTG
>JAFAIY010000302.1 GCA_019236485.1 Comamonas sp.
GCCCACTCCAGCGCCGTGGCGATGCGCTGCTCGTAGTCGGCAATCAAGCGCTCGTTGGAAGCCGTGGTGTTGGCCGCATGCTGCTGAGCCCACAACGCCACCAGAAACATCAACAACATCAAGCCGCCGAGGCTGAAGGCCAGCTTGAAGGAAACACGGATATTCTCAAATCGCATGGCGTGGGCCAACTTTCACAAAATATGGGTTGCCGCAAGTGGCGGGCAGGAGAGGGTTCATATTCGGTTCTGTGCGATCCCCCGGAACTGCGGGATCTGAATTAGCAACATTCATGCCACAAATGTTACATTTTGCGCCACCCAAACACAAATTTGTATATTCAATTGCCGCTTTCAAGCCATAGCCACCTTGCTGAGATAATTTGAGGCATGAATTTGCGCAATATTTTGGTTCCCCTGGGTTTGCTCGTGCTGGTGGTCGCAGCCTTCCGGTCAGCCGGCTGGCCCGGCGTTGCGGCCGTGGCAGGCGGCATCCTGATGTGGGTGTTGCTGCACTTCACGCGCCTGATGAGCGTGATGAAAAAAGCGGCAGACCGTCCCATCGGCTACGTGGGCAGCGCGGTGATGCTCAATGCCAAGCTCAAGCCCAAGCTGCCGCTGGTGCATGTGGTGGCAATGACGCGCTCTCTGGGCGAGCGCCTGTCCGCAGAAGGACAGGACCCCGAAATCTACCGCTGGACCGACGGCACCCATTCCCATGTCACCTGCGAATTCGTGGGTGGACGTCTCATGAAATGGACGCTGGAGCGCCCCGAGCAGGGCAGCGACGGCGCAGAGGCGGCCACGCCTGAAACAGCAGCCCGGACATCCCCTCCTCCCGCGCCCTAAAATGACGCTCTCAGGAGACAAGCACCGCCGCTGAACCCGGCCTGCCCGCCGAATACGCAACCCATAGAGGATGGTTTTATGAGTCCAGCTGCTCCCTCAATGTCCGACCGCGACGGCAAGATCTGGATGGATGGCCAACTGGTGGAATGGCGCGACGCCAAGATCCATGTGTTGACCCACACTCTGCACTATGGCTGTGGGGCTTTCGAAGGCGTGCGCGCCTACGAGACCGAACAGGGCACAGCCATCTTCCGCCTGCAGGACCACACCAAGCGCCTGTTCAACAGCGCCAAGATTCTGCGCATGCAGATCCCGTTCACCCAGGAGCAGGTGAACCAGGCCCAGATCGACGTGATCCGGGCCAATGATCTCAAGTCCTGCTATCTGCGCCCGCTGACCTGGATCGGCGACCGCAAGCTCGGCGTCTCCCCCAAGGGCAACACCATCCATCTGATGGTCGCGGCCTGGGCCTGGGGCGCCTACCTGGGCGAGGAAGGCATGCAGCGCGGCATACGCGTCAAGGTCTCGAGCTTCACGCGTCACCATGTGAACATCACCATGAGCCAGGCCAAGGCGGTGAGCAACTACACGAATTCCATTCTGGCCAATACCGAGGCTCTAGACGACGGCTACGACGAGGCCATCCTGCTCGACGCCTCGGGCTTTGTCTCCGAAGGCTCGGGCGAGAACATCTTCATGGTCAAGGACGGCGTGGTCTACACGCCCGATCTGTCGGCCGGCGCGCTCAACGGCATCACGCGCAACACCGTGATGCACATCTGCCAGGACCTGGGCCTGGAGGTGGTGCAAAAGCGCATCACGCGCGACGAGCTGTACATCTCCGACGAAGTCTTCTTCACCGGCACGGCCGCCGAAGTCACTCCCATCCGCGAGGTGGACCGCATCCAGATCGGCGCAGGCAACCGCGGCCCGATCACCGAGAAAATCCAGCAGGCCTTCTTTGACATCGTCAACGGCCGCAACCCCAAGTACGCACACTGGCTGACGAAGGTGTAAAAATCCACACCCCTGAGCGGCTGCGCCGATACCAGGGCCTCGCATCCTTGAAAACACGAGAAAGATACGAAAAATGACCACGAACGCCGTTGTCGAACTGGCAGCCAAAGACCTGAACGCCCAAGGCGGTGTGTTCTGCCCCAGCCCCAAGGCCGATATGAAGCTGTGGAACAGCCACCCCAAGGTCTATCTGGATGTGGCCAAGACCGGCGAAGCCAAGTGCCCTTATTGCGGCACCACTTACCGCCTGAAGGCGGGTGAGGTGTTTGCGGGCGGTCACTGATTCAGCCCCAGCTCTCAAGCACCTGGTAGTTCCTGCGAACCTCCAGGTGCTTTTTCATTTCGGCACCACGACCACTGCCCATGCGTATTCTGCATTTCGTCACCGGAGGATTTTCCGGAGCCACCCAAGTTGCCATAGATCTCAGTCTGGCCGCCCTGCAAACGCCTGGCTACGAAGTCCTGCTGGTGCTGCGGCGCAAGCCCAGCACCGATGAGACCAAGATTGAAAAGCTGCGGCAACAAGGCCTTCAGGTCCGGGTCGTCTCCAACTGGATGCACGCGATCACGGTCTGGGAACTGCGCAAAATCATCCGCAGCTTCAAGCCCGATGCGGTCTTCGCCCATGGCTTCAGCGACCATATCTGGGGACGCAGGGCCGCGGTGGCGGAAGGAGTGCCGCGCATTTTCCATGTGGAACACAACTCGCGCGAACGCTATACGCCGCGCCGCCTGCGCCAGGCCTTGGCACTAGAGCCTTTTACAGAGGCTCATATCGGAGTCTCTCAAGGCGTCAGAACCAGTCTGGTGGAGCGAGGCTTTCCCCCTGAAAAATGCATGGCCATCTGCAACGGCATAGACCTCTCGCGCTTTCCCGCAGAGTTCATGCCGCAAAGCTGGGGAGATCGCGAGCCCGCAATTCTCATGGCTTCACGCTTTGCACGCCAAAAAGACCAGAGCACCCTGATCAAGGCACTGGGCGTACTCAAGCAACGCGGCTTGAGCCCAACACTCTATCTGGCCGGCGCCGGCAAAAGCAGTCTGAAAGCTCAGGCCCAGCGCTTGGTCCATCAGCTGGGCCTTGAGCAGCAAGTCCAATTTCTGGGCAACGTTTCCGATTTGCCTGAGCGGCTATCGCATGTTCAGGTATTCGTGCTCTCTACCCACTGGGAAGGCATGCCTTTGGCTCTGGTCGAGGGTATGGCCGCAGGATGCGCCTGCGTGGTCTCCGATGTGATCGGAGCACGCGAGGTTGTAGAGCCAGGTGTCAGCGGCCTATTGGTGCCGGAATCAGATGCGAACGCCATGGCCGATGCGCTCCAACAGCTGCTCCGGGATCCGGGTCTGGCCCAAAAGCTTGGGCAAACGGCCCGAGACTTTGCTCACAAGCACTATGAGCGCAAGCACATGTGGGCCCAGTATCAAGAGCTGTTAGCCACTAAGGTTTGAGAACCTCGGACACCTGAGGCGCTTTGGCCAAGCTGTTACCCCATGTCAACTCAAGTTTCATTTTGAACTTACGCAGTCGCTGAGCAAGGTCGGCAGGCGCTTCCTTCTGAGCCCAGATGCTGCTGACCTCGCTGGTGTCATCCAGCGCGATGACCGAAGGATGGACACCAAAAACGCGCAATCCATTCTCGAACCAGAAACGGATATCCACATCTACCGGCCTGTCGAACGGAATACGGGTCTTGAGCATTTTTTCTGCACCAGCCCTGCTGATCACATAACCCGCAGCAAAACTGGGTACACGCCGGTAGGAGATCAATTCCAGAACGCCTGCGACCAGCGGACCTCGATCGGCAATTTTTTCCTGCTCACGCCCATAGAGCTTGATCATGTCCCAGCTGCCGGGCAAGGCGGCGATAGCCTCCAGCGCCTGCGGCAACTCGGGCAGCAGTCGCACATCATCCTCAAAGACGGCCATGGCGGGCGCATCACTGTCCATGAGTTGCTGCCAAGCCTTCAGATGGCTGCAATAGCAGCCCTTTTCGCCATTGCTCAGAGGCTTGTGATAGCGACCATGACTTTGAGTCGCACGAAAATAGTGCTTTTGCTCGGCTTCCGTTAAGTCCGCCCACCACACGGCAGGCAAGCGGGAGGCCATAAGTCCCATCTGCGCCAGCTGCGATGTCATCCGCTCCCGGCGCTCCACGTCCTTAGACAAATTGATAAAGACAATGGGCAATGACAGCATACACTTCGGCTCCAAACAAAACGGCTGCAGTGTAGTTTGAAGAACAGCTTCTCGCAGCAACACTCGATTGACACCTTATATGAATGCGAACTTGCAAGCACCAGCCGAACCACCCAAAAGCAAACTGGCATCCGGTCTTCTCCATGCCATGGACGCAGCCTGCTTTGCGTTCTTTGCTCTAAGCCTTTGTGTTCCGTCAGGTTACTCCTATGGCTCCACGGCCATCGCTCTTTTCACCTTGATAGGGCTCATAGCAGTCCGGCCCAAGACAGCAACACAACCCAGCACAGCTCTTCTTGTGGGCATCATGCTGCTCATGGGCCTGCTATGGAGCCTGTCTTTTGACCACTGGTTCTCTGCCGCCGGTTGGGGCTACGGCGCCAAATATGCGTTGGCAGCCCTGAGTCTCTGGTATCTGAGCAAGACAGGCATCCGTCTCTTGGCAATCGCCTGGGGACTCGCGTGTGGCGGCGTCGGAGCCCTGGCGATTGCGGTTTATCAAGCCATAGCCCTCCAAATGCCACGAGCTAGCGGTTTTACCAATCCCATCCAGTATGGCGGCGTCGCCATGTATCTTGGCTTTGCCACTTTGGCCCTGGCCTTGCTGGGCCGCTGGAGCAGGCTTCAGACCGCCGCCCTGGGTCTATGTGGCGCATGCGGAATATATGCATCCTTTCTCTCCGACTCCCGCGGCTCCTGGGTGGTCATCCCTTTGCTGATTGCCGCCATCTGGAGCATGGCCTGGCTCAACGGCTATCGCCGTCTGGCAAGCATGGCCGCCGGAGCCATGGTCATACTTGGCCTGATTCTGGCCGTACCTGCCTATAACAAGCTGGAGCAGCGCAGCACCGAGGCGTCGCAGGAGATTTCTCAGTATCTGAAAGAGCCGCAGAAATATGCGGTCACATCGGTAGGGCAGCGACTGGAACAATGGCGGCTGGCAATTCATCTGATCGAGCAGCGCCCCTTGACTGGCTGGGGCTTGGCGGGCTATCCACTCGCCAAGCAGAAAATGGTCGATCAGGGACTGGCCCATCCCTCCGTGATGGAGTACGGACATGCCCACAATGAAATTCTGGACATGTGGGTCAAGCGCGGGCTCGCGGGATTGATTCTGCTGCTCTTGTTCTATGCCGTGCCGGTCTGCATCTTCTGGCCCACCCCGCGCCGCCTCGGCCGAGCCGATGTAGAACAGCGCTCCAAAATGCTGGCCTTGCGGGCCGCTGCAACCTTGCTGCCTCTGGCCTATTTCGG
>JAFAIY010000381.1 GCA_019236485.1 Comamonas sp.
CGCCCAGTTTCCCGATGAGCAGCGCCTGCGCCTGCCCATGCTGCCCTCCCAGCGCAGCCTGAACCTGTCCAATGCCGTGGCCGTCACGGTGTTCGAGGCCTGGCGCCAGCAGGGCTTTGCGGGCGCGGCGCTGGCAGAGCCCAAACCGGCTCCTTAGTTCCCCGCAATTACCACCACCCACGAGACGATAAGTTGCGGTTTAGGGGATTTTTCTCCGAATTAAGTCGACCTACAGTACTAAGACTGGACTTGCGATCAACCGGCGATATCCGCCGGGACTGCAAGCCACATAGACCAAAGGACGAACCATGAGATACACCAACCGCCTCGCCATCGTCGCCACCCTGGCCCTGTCCGCCGCTGCCGCACAGGCCGCGGGATTCGACTTCACCAGCGGCAACTACCCACCCCAGCCCGCCAGCCAGTCCACGCTGACCCGCGCCGAAGTCAAGGCCCAGCTCAAGGAGGCCATGGCCAAGGGACAGATGCCGTCCACCGGCGACGCCTACCAGCCGCTGTCCATGCAGCAGCAACAGCCTTCCACCCTGACCCGCGAACAGGTGCGCAAGGAAACCATGGCCGCCGAAAAAGCCGGTTTGCTGGACAACTACGGCGAGTAAGAGAGCATCCGCTTTCGGGTCATCGGTCTAGCCGGGCGCGCATCCAACCAGGCCCCAAGGCATTGCCCTGGGGCTTTTTTGTGCCGCAAAGAAGTTCAGGCCGTGGCGCCAAAGCTGCGCGCCAGGGACTCGGCCACGCATACGGGCTTGTCGGCACCTTCACGCTCCACGGTCACCAGCCAGGTCATCTGCAGGCCCTCGGGCTCGATGCGCTCGGCCGCCTGCAGGCTCATGCGCGCGCGCAGCCGGCTGTCCACGGGCACGGGCGCCATGAAGCGCACGCGGTTCAGGCCGTAGTTCACGCCCATCTTGGCGCCCTCGATCTCGAAAGTGCTTTCAAAGAACCGCGGCAGCAGCGACAGCGTGAGAAAGCCATGCGCAATCGGCGCGCCGAACGGCCCCTGGGCCGCGCGCTGAGGATCGGTATGAATCCATTGCTGGTCGCCCGTGGCATCGGCAAACAGCTGGATTTGCGGCTGGGTGATCGTGACCCAGTCGCTGACCGCCACTTCCTGCCCAATGCAGGACAGCACTTCGGAGTAGGAATGAAAGGTTTTCATGCCTTCAAATGTAGAAGTGGCCCTGCCCGGCCCATGTCTGGCGCGGGACAAGGGGTTCGCCCTAGTGCGCATGAAAAACGCGGCCAACCCTGTCGGCGCCTGCGCATGCAGCTATCGCTTTAGCTAGCAGTTCAGGCCTCGGCCGAGCGCTGCACAAAGAACAGCCCGGTGCCCACGGCCATCAGCAGCCCGCCAAACACGCGGTTCTGATTGCGCATGGCACGCGCACTGCGCATCAGGCCGCGCAGGGCGCTGGCGCCCGCGGCATAGCTGTGCATCACCGTGGTGTCCACGGCCAGCATGGTCACGGCCAGAATCGCCAGTTGCGGCGCCAGCGGACGGCTGGTGGTCATGAACTGGGGCAGCACCGCGACCATGAAGATGATGCCCTTGGGGTTGGTGGCATTGGTCAGAAAACCCGTCAGCAACCGCTTTCTGAAGCTGACCTCGGCCATGGCCTCCTGAGCCGCCAGCGGGGAGGCGCCAGAGCGCCACTGGCTCAGGCCCAGATAGATCAGATAGCCGGCGCCCACGATCTTCACGGCATTGAACGCCCACTCGGAGGCCATGAGCAGCGAGCCCACGCCCGCGCCGGCGATCAGCAGGATCAGCAGCAGGCCCAGCTGCAGCCCCATGATGGTGGCACTGGTCTTGCGCACCCCATAGGACAGGCCATGACTCATGGAGAGCACGGCCCCCGAACCCGGCGACACCGCAATGATCCAGGAAGCCACAAAAAACGCGAGCCAGGTATGCCAGTCCATCGAAAACCCCAAACAGCCGGTGAAAGAACAGCATCTTAAAAGTTGCGCCGTCAATCTGCAGTCGCTGCCGCGAAAAGCGATATAAGCATCCGGTAACGATTCGGCGACATTTATGGCCTGTCATAGGACTGACGCTGGTTTCAGAGTGCCAAAATGCCCACTTAGCAAGGGTTAACACCAACTACCCCATGGAACACAGCGCTCCCATCTGGCTGACTTACGGCTTTATCTATCTCACCGCCGCCGTTCTGGCCGTCCCCATCGCCCGCGCCCTGGGGCTGGGCGCCATCATCGGCTATCTGGGAGCCGGCATCGCCATGGGCCCCTGGGGCTTCGGCCTGGTGCGCAATGTGGACGACATACTGCACTTTGCCGAGTTCGGCGTGGTGCTCATGCTCTTTGTCATCGGGCTCGAGCTGCAGCCCAAGCGCCTGTGGGAGCTGCGCCGGCCGATTTTCGGCTGGGGCATGGCGCAGATGGCCGTCTGCACCGGCATTCTGTTCGTGGCGGCCTGGGTCTTCGGCTTTTCCTGGCGCGTCAGCCTGATCGCCGGCATGGGCCTGGCGCTGTCCTCCACCGCCATCTGCCTGCAGGTGATGGCCGAGCGCAATCTGATGCGCACGCCCAGCGGCCAGGCCGCGTTCTCGATTCTGCTGTTCCAGGACGTGGCAGCCATCCCCATCCTGGCGCTGATTCCGATTCTGGGCGCCTACAAGGCCGCCCACGCCACCCATACCGACAGCCATCTCTGGCTGGCCGTGCTCAAGACCATAGGCACGATAGGCGCCGTGATCATCGGCGGGCGCCTGCTGCTGCAGCCCGTGCTGCGCTGGATTGCGCGCAGCAAGACGCCGGAAATCTTCACCGCCACCTCGCTGCTGCTGGTGGTGGGCATCGCCATGCTGATGACGCAGGTAGGCCTGTCCATGGCCCTGGGCGCCTTCCTGGCCGGCGTGCTGCTGGCCGACAGCGAATACCGCAGCGAGCTGGAGACCAATATCGAGCCCTTCAAGGGCCTGCTGCTGGGCCTGTTCTTCATGGCCGTGGGCATGAGCATAGACTTTGGCGTCATCCTGCAGAACCCCTGGGCCATGGCGGCCATGGTCACGGGCTTTGTGGCGCTGAAGGCGCTGATGATCTACGGCCTGGCCAAGGTCATGGATCTGCCCTGGCGCGAGCGCCCCGTGTTCACGCTGATGCTGGCCCAGGGCGGCGAGTTCGCCTTCGTGGTGTTCCAGACCGCGGCCCAGTACAAGGTCTTCCGCCACAGCACCTCATCGATGCTGGTGGCCGCCGTAGCGCTGTCCATGCTGCTGGGACCGCTGCTGCTGGTGGCGCTGGACAAGCTGCTGCTGCGCCGCTTCGCGGCCATCAAGGACGAGGGCTCCGCCAAAGCCCAGGAGATTTCCGAACACCAGGAGTCGCCCGTCATCATTGCCGGCTTCGGCCGCTACGGCCAGATCGTGGCGCGCGTGCTGCTGGCCCAGGGCCTGCACCCGACCATACTCGACCACAGCGTGGAAATGCTGGAAGCCGCCCAGACCTTCGGCTACCGCGTGTTCTACGGCGATGCCACGCGCATGGATCTGCTGCGCATCGCCGGCGCGGCCCAGGCCCGGGTGCTGGTGATCGCCGTGGACTCGCCCGAGCAGTCGATCAAGATCGCAAGCCAGGTGCGCAAGCATTTCCCCAATCTCGAGATCGTGGCCCGGGCCCGCGACCTGGACCACTGGTTCCGCCTGCGCGATCTCGATGTCCAGCACGCCGAGCGCGAGGTGTTCGAGTCCAGCCTGGTTTCGGCCTGCTCCGTGCTGCAGCTGATAGGCCAGAGCCCGGCCGAGGCGCAGCGCATGACGGAGCGCTTCAGGGAACACAATCTGGCCCTGGCCGAACGCATGTATCCGCACTACAAGGACCAGAATCAGAACCAACTGATCGCCGTGGCCAGACAGGGGCGCCAGCAACTGGTGGAACAGATGGCCAAGGAACGCCAGGCCGCCGAGCAGGCCCGGCAGGCAGCCCCGGCGGAAGCGGTGCCCGAGCAGCAGGAGCCATAAGCCTCAGCGGCTGCCCAGCGCCTCGAGCATATGCTCCACAAAGCGCGCAAGCTTGGGCAGCGGCCGGCGATCGGGCAGATAGACCAGGTGCACGGGGCGCGGCAGAGGCAGGCAGTCTTGCAGTACCGGCACCAGCCGGCCCGCGGCGATATCGTCGGCCAGCAGCACCTCGGGCTGCATGATCAGGCCCAGGCCGCGCAGCGCCGCATGGCGCAGGCCGTCGCCATGATTGCAGCGCAGCCGCGCGTCCTCGGGCCAGAAGGCCGTGCGCTGGCCGTCGCGCAACACCCATTCCGAGCGCCGCTGCCAGACCGCGTGGCTCAAACACTGGTGCTGGGCGAGCTCGGCCACGCTGCGCGGCTGCCCATGGCGGCGCAGATAGACCGGGGCCGCGGCAATCACCATGCGGTAGGGCTGCAGCGGCCGCGCCACCAGGCCCTCGTCGCCGATCTGGCCTATGCGAACGGCCGCATCCATGTTCTCGCCGACCAGATCGACCAGGCCGTCGCTGAGCTGCAGGTCCACGCGCACCAGCGGGTTGGCCAGCTGGTAGTCGGCCACCAGGGGCGCGATCACATGGTTGCCCAGCGTGATCGGGGCGCTGATGCGCAACAGGCCCTGGGGCGCGCTGCGGCTGCGCTCCACCGCGGACTCGGCCCAGCGCAGCTGCTCGAAGACCTGCCGGCTGTCCTCGTAGAAGGTGCGCCCCACCTCGGTCAGACTGTGGCGCCGCGTGCTGCGTTGCACCAGGCGCGCGCCCAACTGGGTCTCCAGCTGCTGCACATGCTTGCCCACCATCACCGCCGAAATGCCCAGGCGCCGCGCGGCGGCCGCAAAGCTGCCGTCCTCGACCACGGCCATGAAGACCTCCATATTGCGCAGCTTGTCCATCGATTACTAACCAATGCTTAGTAGTTAAAAAATATCCAGCTACTTTATGTCATGGATGATTTGCACAAGACTGTAGGCCTGTTCAACTCCCTGCCTGCAAAAATCATGAAGATCCTGCTCATCGGTGCCCACGGCACCATAGGCCGCGCGGTCCACGCCCTGCTCGCGCCGCGCCACGAGATCCTCACCGTCGGCCGCAACAGCGGCGAGCTGCGCGCCGACCTCACCCAGCCCCAGACCCTGGCCGCCATGTTCCAGGCCGCGGGCCCCGTCGATGCCATCGTCAGCACGGCGGGCAATCTCCATTTCGGCCCCCTGTCCGACATGACGGCCGAGCAGTTCAACCGCGGCCTGCAGGACAAGCTGCTGGGTCAGGTGCAGCTGGCCCTGCTGGGCCAGCAATGGCTGCGCGACGGCGGCTCGATCACGCTGACCAGCGGCATCGTCGCCACCGAGCCCATACGCCATGGCAGCAATGCCTCGACCGTGAACGCGGCCATCGATGCCTTTGTCGCGGCCGCCGCCGTGGAGCTGCAACGCGGCCAGCGCATCAACGCCGTCAGCCCCACCTTGCTGACCGAATCGGCCCAGGCCTATGGCGCGGTGTTTCCGGGCTTCGAGACCGTGCCCGCCCAGCGCGTGGCGCTGGCCTATCAGCGCAGCATCGAGGGCGTGCAGACCGGTCGCGTCTACCGCGTGCACGGCTAGGCTGCACGGCTGCCGGACCAGGGGCCAAGCCAATGCCCCTGGCGGCCCGGGCGCAAGCGCTGCGTGATACGCTGACAGCATCATGTTCAACCCAAGCCAAGCCGACGTACGGCGTTTTTTCTGCAGCGTGCGCGCCAAGATGATCAGCGGTGCGCCCATGGAGGCCATAGAGACGCTGGCCAGCCTGTGGATAGACGAGCACCCCGAGTATTTTGACGAGCTCTCCGACGCGGATGCCGCCGTGGCGCGCAACTACGACGACGAGCCCGAGCGCACCAATCCGTTTCTGCATCTGTCCATGCATCTGTCCATCAGCGAGCAATGCAGCGTGGACTCGCCACGCGGCATACGCCAGGCCGTGGAACTGCTGACCAAGAAGCGCGATCTGCATGACGCGCATCACGCGGCCATGGAATGCCTGGGCCAGATGCTCTGGGAAAGCCAGCGCTCTGGGCGCCCGCCCGACGGCGAGGCCTATGTGGCCGGCGTGCAGCGCCTGGCCACCAGCGACGGCTGCTTCAAAAGCAGCTGAAGCAAGCGCGAGCCCCTAAAACACAAAGCCCGCAGATGCGGGCTTTTTGCTGGACGCAGCAGTCCTATTTCTGCCCCAGGCGGAAGTGGGGCTGGGTCACGGTCTGCACCTCGCCGTCGAGGCTGCCTATGTATTTGGCCAGCTGCCGCAGCTCGTCGTTGTTGAACTGCTTGGCAATCCCCGCCATCACGCCGTTGCTGCGGCCGACTATGGGATTGCCCTCGGTCTTATAGGACTGCAGGGCCCGGAACACATAGTCCGAGTACTGGCCCGCGACCTTGGGGTAGGACGGATCTATGGGCTTGGCAAAGCCCTCGCCATGGCAGGAGAAGCAAGCGCCTTTTTGCAGCAGGACCGTCACCGCCGCACCGGCCTCCTTGGGCGCGCCGTCCTTGGCCTTGCCGCGGCCCGCATAGAAGGCCGCCACATCGGCCATGTCCTGATCGCTGAGCGAATCGGCAATGCCGCGCATGGTGGGATGCTTGCGCTCGCCTTTCTTGTAGGCATTCAGCGCGGAAACCATATAGGCCTCGTTCTGCCCGCCGATCATGGGCACTTTGTAGACCTCGGGAAAGCTGGCCTGATAGCCCTGAATGCCGTGGCAGCCTATGCACATGGCGATCTTGCCCTCGCCTGCCTTGGCATCTCCCTTGACGGCCTGGGCATTTGCCATGCCGGTCACTGATGCGACAACTGCTGCCAATATCGTGGTCCAGGTTTTTGTCATTTTGCGCGCACAATCCTTCAAGAGTTCAGACGGGTGCTCGTTGCCTTGCTGCAGTGAAAATGATTATGGCAGTGAGAATCTGGCACGCTTATCAATACTTACGCTGATACCGCCCATGAAGTTTCAAGGTTCCGACAATTACGTGGCCACGCAGGATCTGATGCTGGCCGTCAACGCTGCCGCCACCCTGCAGCGCCCCCTGCTCATCAAGGGCGAGCCCGGCACCGGCAAGACCATGCTGGCCGAGGAAGTGGCCGCGGCGCTGGACATGCCGCTGCTGCAATGGCATATCAAGTCCACCACCAAGGCCCAGCAAGGCCTGTACGAATACGATGCCGTGAGCCGTCTGCGCGATTCGCAGCTCGCGGACATCGAAGGTTCGGAGCGCGTCAAGGACATCCACAACTACATCGTCAAGGGCGTGCTCTGGCAGGCCTTCACGGCCGATGCGCCCGTGGTGCTGCTGATCGACGAAATCGACAAGGCCGACATCGAGTTTCCCAACGACTTGCTGCGCGAAATCGACCGCATGGAGTTCTATTGCTACGAGACCCGCGAGATGGTGCGCGCCAAGCACCGGCCGCTGGTGTTCATCACCTCCAACAACGAGAAGGAGCTGCCCGACGCCTTTCTGCGCCGCTGCTTCTTCCACTACATCAAGTTCCCCGATGCGGAGACCATGCGCCAGATCGTGAACGTGCACTTCCCGAGGCTGCAGAGCGAGCTGGTGAACGCCGCCATGAAGGTGTTCTACGACGTGCGCGGCCTGCCCGGACTCAAGAAGAAGCCTTCGACCAGCGAGCTGCTCGACTGGCTCAAGCTGCTGGTGGCCGAAGAGATTCCGGTCTCCTCGCTGCAGTCCGAAGAAGGCAAGGTCAGCGTGCCGCCGCTGGTGGGTGCCCTGCTCAAGAACGAGCAGGATATGAGCCTGTTCGAAAAGCTGGTTTTCATGAACCAGCGCAACCGATAAGTTCAACATACGGGAGAGCGGCATGAGCACCGCGCAACAACTGCTGCTGGAGGGCGGCTCCGATGCCCTGGGCTTTGTGGGCGGCGCCCTGCTGGGCTGGGGGGCCTCCCATGTGCTGGGCTTGGAGCTGTTCGCTCCGGACTACGGCGCGACCAGCCTGGCCGCCATCGCGCTGGTCGGCCTGGGCGGCGGGCTGGGCCTGCAGCTGGCCCGGCGCTGGCGCCAGGCACGCGTGGCCGCCGACGGCCGTTCCCGTTGATCCTCAGAAACCGGAGTACGCCATGGCCTTTGTAGAACCTGTCACCCTGCGCGACCGCGGCGTGCGGCTCGAGCCCCTGTCGCTGGAACATGAAGCCGGGCTTGCCGCGGCCGCCGCCGATGGCGAGCTGTGGAAGATACGCGTGACCTCGGTGCCCGAGCCCGAGGAGACGCGCAGCTATATAGAAACCGCGCTGCTGGGGCGCGAGCAGGGCCACCGCTTTGCGTTCGCCGTGCTCGACGACGACAGCGGCAAGGTGCTGGGCACCACCAGCTATCACGACATCGTGCCCGCGATCCGCCGCGTGGAAATCGGCTACACCTGGTATGCGAAGAGCACTCAGCGCACCCATGTGAACACCTCGGCCAAGCTGCTGCTGCTGGCCCATGCTTTCGGCACCCTGGGCTGCCATGTGGTGGGCTGGCGCACGGACAATTTCAACTTCGCGAGCCAGCGCGCCATCGAGCGCCTGGGCGCCAAGAAAGACGGCGTGATCCGCGGCCATGCGCTGCGCCGCGACGGCACGATACGCGACACGGTGATGTACAGCATGCGCAGCGGCGAATGGCCCGAGGCACGCGCCCAGCTGCTCTATCTTCTGGAGCAGCATGCGCAAGCCACATAAGCGCTGGAGACAGATTTGATGCTGATCGATTTCTTCTACACCTTGCGCGCGGCCAAGCTGCCGGTGTCGGTCAAGGAGTTTCTGACCCTGCTCGAAGCGCTGCAGGCCGGCGTGGTCGGCCCCAAGAGCGAGGAGCGCTGGAGCCTGGATGATTTCTACCATCTGGGCCGCACCATCCTGGTCAAGGATGAAAAGCATTTCGACAAGTACGACCGCGCTTTTGCCGCCTATTTCAAGGGCGTGGAAATGCTGGCCGATCTGACCAAGGAGATTCCGCAGGACTGGCTGCAGAAGCTGCTGGAGCGCGAGCTCAGCCCCGAGGACAAGGCCAAGATCGAGGCCATGGGCTGGGACGAGCTCATGGAGACGCTCAAGAAGCGCCTTGAGGAGCAGAAGGAACGCCACGAAGGCGGCAGCAAATGGATAGGCACGGGCGGCACCAGCCCCTTCGGCCATGGCGGCTACAACCCTGCGGGCATACGCATAGGCGGGCCGGGGCGCAACAAGAGCGCCGTCAAGGTCTGGGAGCAGCGCGCCTACCGCGACTACGACGATACCCAGGAACTGGGCACGCGCAATATCAAGGTCGCGCTGCGCCGCCTGCGCAAGTTCGCGCGCCAGGGCGGCGAGCTGGAACTGGACCTGCCCGACACCATACGCTCCACGGCGGCCAATGCCGGCTACCTCGACATCAAGATGATTCCCGAGCGCCACAACAACGTGAAGGTGCTGCTGCTGATGGATGTGGGCGGCACCATGGACGAGCATGTGCAGCGCGTGGAGGAGCTGTTCTCGGCCGTGAAGAGCGAGCTCAAGCATTTGGAGTTCTATTACTTCCACAACTGCGTCTACGACTTCATGTGGAAGAACAACCGGCGCCGCTTTGCCGAGAAGTTCCCGACCTGGGACATCATCCGCAAGTACAACAAGGACTACAAGCTGATCTTCGTGGGCGATGCGACCATGAGCCCCTACGAGATCCTGCAGCCCGGCGGCAGCGTCGAGTACATGAACGAGGAGCCGGGCGCCGAATGGCTGCAGCGCCTCACCCATGCTTTTCCCAAGTTCGCCTGGATCAACCCCGAGCCGCAAGGCGTCTGGCAGTACCGCCAGAGCATCAGCATCATCCAGCAGCTGATGGGCGACCGCATGTATCCGCTGTCCATCAAAGGCCTCGAGGACGCCATGCGTATTCTGTCAAAATAGGCCGATGCCCAGGATTTATCCAATCAAGAAGCCGGCCATAGGGTCGGCTTTGTTTTTGGGAGCTGCCTTGCTGCTTAGCGGCTGCGGCGTTCTCTCGTCCAAGGACAAAGATGCCGAAGCCATGGGCATCGACACCAGCGGTCCGCCCGCCTTCTCGCTGGAAGTCGATGCGCCCAAGCAGGTGCGCGAGCTGCTGGAAAAACATCTGGAACTCAAGCGCTTCCGCTTCCAGCCCGATCTGCAGCGGCGCGAGCTCACGCGCCTGCTGGGCGCCACCGATGCCAATGTGCGCGAGCTGATAGGCACGCTGGGCTATTTCAGCCCCACGGTGACGGTGGAGCTCAGCGACACGCCCGAGGAAGACGCGGAAGCTCCGCGCAAGGTGGTGGTCAAGGTGGACCCGGGCCCGCCCACGCTCATCGAGGAATCCAAGGTCGGCTTCACGGGCCCCAATGCCGGGGACGATCTGGGCCTCTCGCAGCGCCTGAGTATCGAGGAGACCTGGCCGCTCAAGCCCGGCGCAACGTTCACGCAAAGCGCCTGGAGCGGGGCCAAGAACGGCGGCCTCAAGGAGCTGCAAAAGCGCCGCTACCCGCTGGCGCGCATAGACCACAGCCTGGCCGACATAGACGCCGACACCAACCGGGCCCGCGTCAACGTCAGCTACGACCCCGGTCCCGCCTATACCTTCGGGCCGCTGCAGATCGAGGGCGCCCAGCGCTACGACCCCGTGGGCACGGCGCGCATCGCGCGGCTACCCCAGGGCCAGGAATACGATCTGCAGGCCATGCTCGACGCCCAGCAGCGCCTGGTCGGCAGCGGCTATTACGACTCGGTCTTTCTCACGCTGGCCGATGCGCCGCAGCAGGCCCAGAGCGCCGCCGACGGCGACGCGCAGCGCCACGAGACGGCCGTCACCTCGCCCGTGATCGCCAAGGTGCGCGAGGCCAAGCTGCAGAAATGGGTGTTCGGCGTCGGCGCCAGCACCGACACCGGCGCACGCCTGTCCGTGGACCATATCTACAACAAGGTGCCGGGCCTGGACTGGCGCGCC
>JAFAIY010000382.1 GCA_019236485.1 Comamonas sp.
CGGTGCGTACTGGCAGGCGTGCAGGCAGGCGCCGCAGTTGTGGCAGAGATTGGCCAGGTAGTGCACATCGGCCTTGCCGAATTCCAGACGGCGCGTCATGGCCGGGAACACGGCACAAAAACCTTCGCAATAGCGGCAGGCATTGCAGATCTGCATCACGCGTGCCACCTCGTCTTCGGCAGCGGTCTGCGTTGGCGCAGGAAGGATGGGAATGACCTTGCCGGTGGCCAGGGTCTGGGCTTCCTTGCCCAGTTCTTGCAGGGATTGGATGCTCATGATTTAGACCTCGTCCTTTACGGCGCCATGGATAGGGGGGTTGCCGGCAGCCGCGAGAGCAGCATTGCGTCCGGCAATGCGGCCAAAGGCCGTGCCTATCGACATGCCCACACCGGCGGTGTAGCCCTTGCCCAGCACATTGCCGGCCATCATTTCGCCGGCCACAAACAGGTTCTGGCTGGGTTGATCCTTGAAGCGCACGGCGGATGTGTCGTCCACCTTCAGGCCCAGATAGGTAAAGGTCACGCCGGGGCGCAGCGCGTAGCCGTAGTAGGGGCCGGTATCGAGCGGGCGCGCCCAGTGCGTCTTGGCGGGAGCCAGGCCTTCGGTGTGGCAGTCGTCCAGCGCGGTATGGTCGAAATGGCCGACCTTGCAGCTGTTGTTGTAGGCGTCGAGCGTGGCCATGAAACGGTCCACGTCCAGACCCAGCTTCTGCGCCAGCTCGGGCAGGGAGTCGGCCTTCACGCCTGGGAACACCGGCGGCATGAAGCGGCCTATGGCCTTGCTGTCGATGATGGAGTGGGCCGTCTGGCCGGGCTGCTGGGCCACCAGACGGCCCCAGATCGCATAGCGCTTGGGCCAGAAGTCCTCGCCCTCGTCATAGAAGCGCTGGGCATCGCGGTTCACCACCACGCCCAGCGAGACGCAGTCGATACGCGTGCAGATGCCGCCGTCGTACAGCGGGGCGCGCGCGTCTATGGCCACCATATGCGCCTGCGTGGGATCGCCCAGGCCGTCGGCCTGCTGCTCTTGCAGCATATGCTTGAGCAGCACGCCCTGGTTGAAGGCCGTGCCGCGGATGATGAAGTTGTCGGCCGGCCATTCGCCGCGCTCGTTCTGGCCCCAGGCCTCGCGCAGCCATTCGCGGTTGGACTCGAAACCGCCCGCCGCCAGCACGCAGCTTTTGGCCGTGATGCGCCGGCTCCCATCCTTGGTCTTGACCCATGCGGCCTGGAACCGGCCGTTCTCGATATCGAGCTTGTCCACGGGCGACTCGTAGCGGATTTCCACGCCCAGCTTTTCGGCGCTGCGGAAATAGGCATTCACCAGGGCCTTGCCGCCGCCCATGAAAAAGGCATTGGTGCGCGCCACATGCAGAGCGCCCGACAGCGGCGGCTGAAAGTGCACGCCGTGGCGGCGCATCCAGCTGCGGCAGGTCGAAGAGGCGCGGATCACCATGCGCGCCAGATGCTCATTGGTGATGCCGCCCGTGACCTTGAGCAAGTCCTGCCAGTATTCCTCTTCGGGATAGGCCTCGACCAGCACGTCCTGGGGCGTGTCGTGCATGCAGCGCAGATTGCGGGTGTGGGCGGAGTTGCCGCCGCGCCAGGCGCGCGGTGCGGATTCGAGCAGCAGCACGCGGGCTCCGGCTTCGCGTGCCATGAGGGCGGCGCAGAGCGCAGCATTGCCGCCACCGATGATCAGCACATCGGTGTCAAAGGCTTCAGTTTTCATGATGGCTTGCCATGGGCAAGGGCCGATGGCGGTTCAACGTAGGTGGGTTCTGCCCCGTCGGCGGCTGCGGATCAGCGGTTTCCGCAGCCGTTTCTCGTATGGGCAGAGGTTGAACGCGACTGTAGTGAACGCTCTCCCTGCCGTGCAGAGGGGCGAGGGGATGGGGGTATCAGAATTCGTGATTCCGCCCGCATGCCCTCAATGGGCCAGCGTCGCGCCCACCCAGTCGCCGGACTGGACCAGCTGGCGCGCGCAGTCCACCAGCACCACGCGCGCGGCCAGCGCCGCCGGGGAGAGTTCGTCCTCCGACAGCGTGCACAGCGCGGCCTTGCGGCGCACGGAGTCATCGGCGATCTGCGACCACTGAAAGCGTTCGGTCGCATCCCGGTACATGCCCACGGCCGACCAGGGTTGGAGCGTGGCCCCCATGCCCGCATCCACGGCTTCCATGAGCAGGGTCAGCGAATCGATCTCCATGGCCATCTGCGACTGAAAGCCCGCGCTGGTGAACGAGGCCATGACCGAGCTGCGCAGGCCGTGGCTGCCCGAGGGCAGGATCAGCGGCACCTGCTGCAGCTGCTGCAGGCTGATGGGGGCCGCATGCGGGATCTGCGGCGCCACGGGCTGGCGGCGCGACTGGATCAGGAACAGCTGCTCTTCAAGCAGCGGCATCACGCTCCAGCGGCGCGCATTCTGGGTGTCGAAAAGAATCGCCAGATCCAGCTGCCTGGCGTTGAGCAGGCTGGTCAGATGGCCCGAAAGCGCCGACACCATGTGCAAGCGCACATCGGGGTAGCGCTCGCGCATGGCGCGCATCAGCGGCAGGCCCAGCACATTGGCAATCGTGGGTGACAGCCCCATGCTGACCGCGCCCGACAGCCGCGCCTGCTGGGCCGCATGCACGGCCTGCTCGGCATGGCGCAGCGTGAGCTGGGCCTCGTGGAAGAAGGCCTGTCCGGCCTCGGTGGGGATGACGCCGCGCGGCGTGCGCTGCAGCAAACGCGTGGACAGCTCGGACTCCAGGCGGCTGATCTGCTGGCTCAGCGCCGATTGCACCAGGTCCAGGTCCAGCGCGGCGCGGCTCATGGAGCCGAGTTCGACAATCCGTACAAAGTAGCGCAGCTGGCGCAGTTCCATAGCAATCCTCGGGAAATCCTCACGCCCGCAGCAGCAAAGCGGGCGCTGGGATAATCGCATACCTATGAGCAACAAGCAGCGTGTCGTGGTGGGTTTGTCGGGCGGTGTGGATTCCGCCGTCACCGCCTATCTTCTCAAACAGCAAGGCCATGAGGTCGTCGGCATCTTCATGAAGAACTGGGAAGATGACGACGACAGCGAGTACTGCTCGTCGAATATCGACTTTGTCGATGCTGCGGCCGTGGCCGACGTGATCGGCATCGAGATCGAGCACGTGAACTTTGCGGCCGACTACAAGGACCGTGTGTTCGCCGAGTTCCTGCGCGAATACCAGGCGGGCCGCACACCCAACCCCGATGTGCTGTGCAATGCCGAGATCAAGTTCAAGGCCTTTCTCGACCATGCGATGCGCCTGGGCGCCGAGAAGATCGCCACCGGCCACTATGCGCGCGTGCGCCAGAATCCCGACACCCAGCTGTTCGAGCTGCTCAAGGGCCTGGATGCCTCCAAGGATCAGAGCTATTTTCTGCACCGCCTGAATCAGGCGCAGCTGTCCAAGGCCATGTTCCCGGTCGGCGAGCTGCACAAGACCGAGGTGCGCCGCATTGCCGAGGAAATCGGCCTGCCCAATGCCAGGAAGAAGGATTCGACGGGTATCTGCTTTATCGGCGAACGGCCTTTCCGCGATTTCCTGAACCGCTATATCAGCAAGGAGCCCGGCCTGATTCTCGACGACCGCAACCGCAAGCTCGGCAAGCATGTGGGCCTGAGCTTCTATACCCTGGGCCAGCGTTCGGGCCTGGGCATAGGCGGAGTCAAGGAAAAAGGCGCGGCGCGCGGCGCGGGCGACCACCAGCCCTGGTTTGTGGCGCGCAAGGACCTGGACAGGAATATTCTGCGCGTGGTCCAGGGCCATGATCACCCCTGGCTGCTGTCGCATGCGCTGCAGGCCGACCAGATCAGCTGGGTGGCGGGCCATGCGCCGGCCGAAGGCAAGGCCTACGGCTCCAAGACCCGTTACCGCCAGCCGGATTCGCCGGCCCTGATCTCCCAGGCCACGGATGCGGGCTTCCGCCTGGACTTCCCCGAGGCCCAGTGGGCCGTCACGCCCGGCCAGTCGGCCGTGCTCTACGACGGCGAGGTCTGCCTGGGCGGCGGCATCATCGCCGCGGTCGATCCGGCCTGAGCCTAAGCTGCGGGCTGCTCGCTGCGGACCGCATGCGCGGCGTCGCCCAGGCTCAGCAGGGCCGTGAGCACGGTATGGCCGGCCCGCGACTGAATCTGCAAAGTGCCATGCACCCGCTCCAGGCGGGCCAGCATGCTGCGCATGCCGACCCCCATGCCATGGGACTGGATCGTGGGCACATCAAAGCCCAGGCCGTCATCGCGTATGCGCAGGCATAGCTCCCGCGTATCGGGCTGGAGCATTTCCACGGTCACGGATTGCGCGCGGCTGTGCTTGATGACATTGGTCAGCGCCTCCTCGAGCACGCGCGTCAGCGTCAGGCACTGTATGGGGCTGGGGGCCGGACTCCAGCTGGGCGGCAGCCGCCATTCCGCCCTGATGTCCAGTGCTTCGAACAGCCGCGCAAAGCGATGCCGCAGCGGCGCTATCCACTGCAGCGGCGTTTCCGGTACGTTCAGCGCGGCGCTGGTGCCGCTGTCTATCATCTGCCGCAGATCGTCGCGCATGAGCTTGAGCATGGACAGCACCTGGGCGTTCTGCAGCGGTTGCTCGGCCTGCTCCACCAGGGCGATGGAGCGCACCAGCGAGCCGCCCAGGCTGTCGTGCAGGTCCTGCGAGATCTGCATGCGCTCCTGCAGCCTGGAGTGGCTCAGGGCCAGATGGTGCTCGCGCTCCAGGGTGTGGCTGAGGTCGTCGCAGGCCTGGGCCACGGTCTGGGTCAGCTCCTGATTGAAGCGCTCGATGCGGCGCACATTCAGCGTGATCTGCCGCCCCAGCACGAATGCCAGGGCCAGCATGGTCAGCGGGGCCGTATAGGGCAGCAGGGGCACCCGTTCGCGGATGACGCTGTGCAGCAGCAGGGCATCGTGGATGCCGACCGCCACAAAGGCCAGCAGGCAGCCGGCATAGACCAGATGCGGCAGCTTGCGGGTGCGCCAGGCATGCAGCGGAAAGAGAAAACAGTTGCCGCAGGCGACCAGGGTAAAGGCCACGGAGATCAGCCACAGCGCGTGCAGCGCATCCAGCCAGGAGGCGGGCAGCAGCGCCATGGCCGCGGCCAGCAGCGACAGCAGGCCCAGGGCCCGCTCCAGCCGGGGCAGGCGCAGCCCGCCAAAGCGCCAGCTGAACAGGCAGAAGCTGTAGACAAAGACGATGAACACCAGAGAGGTGGCGCGCGACATGGCCAGGGTGCTGGGGAAGGGCCAGGTCTCGGTGGCCAGCACGCTGCCGAGCACGCAGACCCAGCACAGGGTATTGAGCGCATACCAGCCGAAAGCGGCCTCGGCACGGTTTTGCAGCCAGGCAAAGGCAAACAGCACGCAGAGCACCAGCGAGACCGTGGCGCTCATGACGAACAGCGTGCGCTGGTTCCACCAGGCGCTGTCGAACCATTCGCGCAATGCCTGGGGATCGCCTATCCGCACCGAGCCCAGGCCCGGAGTCTGGGCCACGACCCCATGCACACGCAGCCAGATGCGGTTGCTGCCGGCGCCCAGCAGGCTGGGCGGCAGCAGCCAGTAGCGCGGCATGTTCCAGCTGCGGCTCAGGGGTTGCTGCAAGGACTTGTCGCGCCAGATAGCTTCGCTGTTCACGAACACCTCGCCGGCCATGACCATGGTGTTCAGCGCCAGAGCCACCGGGTGTTGCGGGCAGGGGTTTTGCCAGTCGATGCGGTACCAGACGGCGCCGTCGTGATCGGGCCAGCGCTGCTGCCATTGGTCGGGCAGGGTGACGTCGACCCAGTCGAGTTCCGCGACGGCCGGCGGGGCGCCGGTGGCGGCGGCTTTGGCGGCCTGGGTGGACAGAATGCGGATGCTGCAGGCCTCGTCCTGCGCCCAGACCGGACCTGGCAGGCCGCAGCCCAGCCACAGCAGCAGAAGGCAGACAAGGCGCAGCATGGGCTGCCAGTTTAGAGTATGAGTCCGCGTGCGCGCGCCTCGCTGACGGCCCGGGTGCGGGAGGGCACGGCCAGCTTGCGGTAGATGTTCTTGATATGGCATTCCACCGTGTACCGGGAGAGAAAAATCGCCTCGGCGATCTCGCGGTTGGTCATGCCGTCGGCCACCAGCTTGAGAATCTGGATTTCCCGCGGGCTCAGCACGCTCTCCGTCGGCGCTTCCTTGCCGCTGGGCGCGGGCAGCAGCTCAGCGATGATGCGCCGCGCAATAAAGGGGTCGATGGGGGCGCCGCCGCGCAGCACGCTGCGGATGGACAGCGTCACCTCCAGATCGTCGCGCTCCTTGAGCACATAGCCGTTGGCGCCCGCGCGCAGGGCCGCAAGAATGGCGTCTTCGGTGCTCCAGGCCGAGATGACCAGAATGCCCATGCCGGGGTCGGCCGCACGCAGCTGATGGATCAGGTCGATGCCGCTGCCATCGGGCAGGCCCAGATCCACCAGCGCCATGGCCACGGGATGCTCCTCGAGGCGGGCGCGCGCCGCGGCCAGGGAGGCCGTGAAGATCAGCGCATCTTCGGTATAGCCCAGGCTGCGCAAAATGCCTTCCAGGCGTTTGCTGATCAAGGGCTCATCCTCCACCACCAGCAGCGGGCCGGGCAGCATGGATTCTGTAGGGAGGGGCATAGGCTCGGCCATGAGGTGTTTAGGACCCGCAACAAGAGGTTGCGGTACTGTCCACGAGATTGTGAGGTTTGGGTATCACTGAAAACTGGTAATTTGCAGCAAATCCGGGCTTTTGCGGAGCAGCGCCGCTGTGGCGGCGGCCCCGGAATTCCCATGCTCGCAGCAGCAATACGCGGGCGGCCGCCGGCGCGGGCTATTGGCTAAACTTTGCGGCATCTGTAACGCCCGGCCCGCTGTCGCCGGGCGTTTGTCCGTCCGCCTGCCGACGGACCCATATGCGGGAAGATTTCACCATGGAAGCCTTGCTCGGCGCCGATTTCTGGATCGGGCTGCTCAAAATCGTCTGGATCAACATCATTCTCTCGGGCGACAACGCCGTCGTCATCGCGCTGGCCGCGCGCGGCCTGCCGCCCGGGCAGCAGAAAAAAGCGGTTCTGTTCGGTTCGGGCGCCGCCGTGGTCTTGCGCATCGCGCTGACCCTGGTGGCCGCCAAGCTCATGCAGCTGCCGCTGGTGGAAGTGGTCGGCGGTCTGCTGCTGCTGTGGATAGGCGTGGGCCTGCTCAAGGGCGAGGATGAGGCCGAAGACTCTGGAAATGTCGTCAAACAGAGCATGATGGCGGCGGTTCGCACTATTTTGATGGCCGATCTGGTCATGAGCCTGGACAACGTGATCGCCGTGGCGGCCGCTGCGGGTGGCAATATGCTGCTGCTGATCCTGGGCCTGGCGATCAGCATTCCGCTGGTGGTCTTCGGCTCCACGCTGATGATCAGGCTGATGGAACGCTTTCCCGTCATCGTCACGCTGGGTGCGGCGCTGATAGGCTGGGTGGCCGGCGAAACCATCGCCAGCGACCATCTGCTCGAAGCCTGGGTTCAGGCCAATCCCTGGGCACCTCTTTCGGCTGCAGTCGCGGGCGCCCTGCTGGTGGTGGGCCTGGGCAGGTGGATGCGGCTCAAGGCCGCGGGCCAGGGCGCGGCGGCCTAGCGCGGCGCCCAGAATGCCAAACGCCCGCGGTTGAGGCGGGCGTTTGGCTCGGGCCTTGCGCGCGGCTAGAGGAAGGAATAGAAGCAGCGGAAGGGAATCTTGCGCTCGGCCCAGAATTCCGCCGTGTCGCGGAACACGTCCAGCAATTGCTCGCGGATTTCCTTGTCGAACTTGGGCGTGGTGGGGATCTGGTCCAGCACCACCACAAAACCGGGTTGCGGACCTGCCTTGTGTATGGGGTCAGTCAGGCAGTCGTAGAGCGCATCCCAGTTTTTGCCGAAGTGGGCGGGCAGATGGAACTGGGTGGCCAGCAGCTCGAAAATATCGGCCTTGGTCTGGGCGTGGGCCAGATTGGCGTAGAGAAAGTGGGCACCCAGGGTTTCGGCCGCGGCCTGCAGGTCCGGAATGCGATAGGCGCGTATGGACTGCACGATGTTCGTGCGAACATTGCGCAGCGGGATCTCGGCAGGCTTACGAAGTGGCGTGTCCATCTCCGTGATTCTTTCTAAAAACATCAAAATTATTGGCAGAGGTGGTGCTGAGTAAGCTGTAGGTCATCTGCGCAACCCGCCGTGGCACGAGTTCGGGCGCTCAAGCAGATCATGGCTCATTCAACGATCTGCTGGAAGCTGTTGTAGTGATCGCCGGTGTAAAAGCAGGCATCCGGGGTCTGGGGCTGCAGCCCGCCGCAGACTATGCGCCGCGCACCGCGGTTGCGGGCCCCGGGCGTGCGCACCGTGTACTCGCGGTAATAGCCGCGCGCCTGGCGCGGCAGGATGCGTTCGCGGTTGCCGAAGACGGCGCCGTCCTTGTCGCTGGTGAAGGGGCCGCCCTGAAGAATGCGGCCATAGGTCGCACGGCCTTCGCGCGGCAGATCCGCGACAGCGATCGTCTCAAAACCGGGGACGGAAACGCTGGCTTCGGGCGCCTTGCGCGCCAACGCCACGGGGGATGCCAGCGCAAACGCGGCACCCAACATCAGCGCTAAACCAGTCTGGTACACCTTGGCAGCAGCGGCCTTGAGCATTCACTAAACCTTTCAGAATCTCAGGTAATGCCTGAAATTTCGACCCGTAAGTGTGACGGATAGGCACTGAAATTGCAAGTTATGCTTATTTTTTATGCAGTTGTGCCATGTCTGTCGACCATAGACAGCACGGCCCTGCCGGGCCTCGAGCCGGCAGGGCCGTGGGGGACATCGCCTTATTCGCCGTGGGCCGCGATTTCGGCTTCGACTTCCCTGTGCGTGGCCGCGACGGCGGGCGACGGGGCCTTGTCCAGCAGGCTGACCAGCACGATGGCGATCGCGGACAGCGCAAAGCCGGGCACGATCTCATAGAGCTTGAACCACTGGTAGTGCTGCCAGACCAGCACCGTGACCGCGCCCACGACCATGCCGGCCAGGGCGCCGTTGCGCGTCATGCGGCTCCAGAGCAGGGACAGCAGCACCAGCGGACCGAAGGCCGCGCCGAAGCCGGCCCAGGCATTGCTGACCATGCCCAGCACCTTGCTGTCGGGGTCCTGGGCGATGGCGATGGCGATCACGGCAATCGCGAACACCATGGCGCGGCCGAACCAGACCAGCTGCCGCTGGCTGGCGTTGCGGTGCAAAAAGGTCTTGTAGATGTCCTGGGTCAGGGCGCTGGAGCAGACCAGCAGCTGGCAGGACAGCGTGCTCATCACGGCGGCCAGCACCGCGGCCAGCAGGATGCCGCTGATCCAGGGGTTGAACAGCAGCTTGGCCACTTCGAGGAACACGGTTTCGTGGTTGGCGTTCACGCCCACGGCCAGGTCGGGGCGGCTGCCGAAGAAGGCGATGCCGAAAAAGCCCACGGCCACGGCTCCGCCCAGGCACAGCATCATCCAGCTCATGCCGATGCGGCGCGCGTTGGGAATGGTCTTGACCGATTCCGCGGCCATGAAGCGCACCAGGATATGCGGCTGGCCGAAATAGCCCAGGCCCCAGGCCAGCAGCGAGACCACGGCGATCGCGCTCTGGCCCTGGAACATGTCGAAGGCACCGTCGCGCGCGGTATCGATGATGGCCGTGCTGGCGCCCACGCCGCCGTCGGCGTAGATCACCATCAGCGGGGCCAGCAGCAGCGCCGTGATCATCAGCGAGGCCTGGATGGTGTCGGTCCAGCTCACGGCCAGAAAGCCGCCTATGAACACATAGGCCATGGTGGCGACGGCGCCCACCCACAGGGCGGTCTGGTAGTCCATGCCGAACATGCTCTCGAACAGGCGGGCACCGGCCACCACGCCCGAGGCGCAGTACAGGGTGAAGAACACCAGGATCACCAGGGCCGTGACTATGCGCAGCAGATTGCTGCGGTCCTCGAAGCGGTTGGTGAAGTAGTCGGGCAGGGTCAGCGCATTGCCGACCTTCTCGGTATAGACGCGCAGGCGTGCGGCCACGAAGCGCCAGTTGCACCAGGCTCCCAGGCACAGGCCGATGGCGATCCAGGATGCCGACAGTCCCGTGGCGAACACGGCGCCGGGCAGGCCCATGAGCAGCCAGCCGCTCATGTCCGAAGCCCCGGCCGAAAGCGCCGTGACCACCGAGCCCAGACTGCGCCCGCCGAGTATGTAGTCGGAGAGGTTGGTCGTGGCTTTGTAGCCGGCCCAGCCTATGAGCAGCATGCCCAGCAGATAGATGGCAAAGGTGACGAGGGTTGGCGTATTGGCAGTCATGGAAGCTCCGGATCGGCGCGGCGCGCCGTCGGCGGCAGTGGTGCCGGCAGCGCGCAAACAAATCCGCCAGGTGGCCTCCTGTTGGGAAGCCGCCCTGGCGGATGTCAGACTGCAATTGGACCAGTTATTCGACAGCCCAGCGGCGCATATGGCTGAAAACCGGGGCTCAGGGCCTGTCCTCGGGCGGGTTCAGCGGTCCCGCGGGGGGCAGAGGCGTGCCTATATCGCTCCAGCCGGAGGGCGTGGGCGTTCTGGCCGCCGCGGGCGCAGCATCGCCGGGAGCCAGTCCCGGGCTGCTGTCCACATCGGGCGGCGGGGCGCTGCGGTCCGGGGCGGCCGGCGCTCCGGGCTGGGCCGGGGGCAGGGCGGGCGTGCTCTCGGTGATGTCGGCATCGCCGTCATTCCTGCCGGGTGCTGGAGAGGGAGCGTGCTCGGGCGCGTTCCTGGCGGGAGCCTGCTCCTTGTCCTCGTTGGCCGGGCCGCTCCATCGCTGCATCCTGTCGCGCAGGCGGTCGACGAAATCGCTCCACCAGTGGCTGGTATTGGGTTCGGCAAAGCCGGCCTTGGCGCTGAGCAGCGGGCTGCGCAGCGTGCGCGACATGAAGTCGCCCACCATGGGCAGGGCGCTGCGCGAGCCCTGGCCCCACTGGTCGTTCCTGAGCGTGATGCGCGCGTCGTTGAAGCCGGCCCAGGCACCGGCCACGATCTGCGGATGCATGAGGATGAACCAGCCGTCGGCATTGCCCTGGGTGGTGCCGGTCTTGCCGGCCACGTCGGCGCGTATGCCGTACTGCTTGCGAATCGCGCGGCCCGTGCCCTTGTCGATCACGGCGCGCATCATCGTCAGCAGGCCGTAGTTGTGCTCCTCGCTCCAGACCGGGTCCGGCTTGGGCGGCGTGAACTCGGCCAGCACCTCGCCGTCGGCGCTCTCGATGCGGGTGACCAGCTGGGGCGGGGTGTAGCGGCCCGAGTTGGCGATGCTGCCATAGGCGTTGACCATCTCCAGCAGCGTCACCGGGCTGGAGCCCAGGGCCAGCGAGGGCACGGACTCCAGCGGGCTCTGGCGCACGCCCAGGGCGCGCGCCAGCTTGATGACGCGGTCCATGCCGACCTCCTGGCCCAGTTCGGCGGTGATGGTGTTCTTGGAATAGGCCAGCGCATCGCTCAGCGTCATGGGCACGCCCGTGGGGTCTACCGCATCGCTGGGGCGCCAAACCTCGCCGCCGGCCAGCTTGATCTCCACCTCCTCGTCCTTGCGCGTGTCCTCGGGCCTGGCGCCCTGCTGCAGCGCCGCGCCATAGACAAAGGGCTTGAAGGTGGAGCCGGGCTGGCGCCGCGCCTGCGCCACATGGTCGAAAGCGTCCTGGCTGTAGTCGCGGCTGCCGACCCAGGCCAGCACGGCCGAGGTGCGCGGGTCCATGGCCAGAAAGCCCGCCTGCACGCGGGTCTTGTCCTCGCGCAAGGCCTTCATGAAGGCCTTGTCGGCCAGCAGCTTCTTCAGCGCCTCGTCCTCGCTCAGCGCATCGGCCCTGCCGCTGCGCGTGAGCTTGCGGAAGTCCTCGCTTTCGCGCACCAGCTGCCGCACCAGTGCACTGTCGGCGGACCAGCCGTCGCGGCGGCTCCAGTTGCTGTTGGCAACACCCTGCAGGGTGCGCATCTGGCGCTCCACCGACTGCTGGGCCCAGGCCTGCAGCCTTGAATCCAGCGTGGTGCGCACCACCAGGCCATCGGTGTAGATGTTGTAGTCGTGCTTGTCGGCCCAGGCGATCAGCCATTTGCGCAGCTGCTGGGCAAAGTGGGGCGCCATGCCCGTGGGCTCTTCCTGGCGCTCGAAGTCCAGGCGCATGGGCCGCTTCTTCAGGCGCTCGAACTCATCGTCCTTCAGCTCGCCGCGCTTGACCATCTGGGCCAGCACCGTGTTGCGCCGGGCGATCGCGCGGTCCGGATTGATCACCGGGTTGTAATAGGCATTGCCCTTGAGCATGCCCACCAGGGTGGCGCTCTCCAGCACCGTGAGCCTGGCGGCCGGCTTGTCGAAATAGGTGCGCGCCGCCATCTCTATGCCGTAGGCGTTGTAGAGAAACGGCACGGTGTTCAGATAGGTCTCGAGGATCTCGTCCTTGGTGTAGAGCGCCTCGATCTTGAAGGCCGTGATGGCTTCCTTGAGCTTGCGGTTGATATTGCGCGCGCGGCCGATCTCGGTCGGGTAGAGATTGCGCGCCAGCTGCTGGGTGATGGTGGAGCCGCCTTGCGGATCGCCGTTCAGCGTGTGGATGGCCGAACCCAGGGTGCGCGTGAAGTCCATGCCATGGTGCTCGTAGAAGCGGTGGTCCTCGGTCGCGACCAGGGCCTTCACCACCGCGGGCGCGATCTGCTCCAGCGGCACCCACTGGCGGTTGCTGCGCTTGAACTCGCCGATCAGCTTGCCGTCGGCGCTCATGATCTGCGCGGGCTGCTCGAGCTTGGCCTTGCGGATATCGCTGATGCTGGGCGTGAACGGAATCAGCAGCAGCACATAGACGAAGAACAGCACCGGCAGGGACGCGAGCAGCCACAGCCATTCGCGCCGCGTCGGCCAGCGGCGCCACCAGGGCAGCTCCGCCAGGCGCTGGCCCAGGGCGGACGCGCGCCAGCGCATCCACCACGCCGCGGCCAGGGTGAGCCATTTTTCTTTCAATTCGTTCAAGGACAAACGCACGGTGCAGGGCAGCCGGCCAAGGGCTGCAAGAAGGCAAGACTGCGAAGAATGCCCAAAAAACAGGCGTTCTGCTTGCGGGGATAGTTTTTTCTATGGTCGCAGCCCCGGTATTGTGTCCGTGGCCTGGTCGAGCAGGGTTGTTTCTAGCTGTGAGATAGCTTGCCGACTGGCTTAAGCTTGTGGTTTCGCATTCGCGGGAGAGCAGCATGGCAAACAGTGTTTATGACTTTGAAGCCACCGACATCCAGGGGCGCAGCGTCCCTTTGTCGCAGTACCAGGGCAAGGTGCTGCTGATCGTGAACACCGCCAGCGCCTGCGGCTTCACGCCCCAGTACAAAGGTTTGCAGGCTCTGCATGAGCAATATGCGGAGCGGGGGCTGGTGGTGCTGGGCTTTCCCTGCAACCAGTTCGGTGCGCAGGAAAAAGGTACGGATCAGGAGATTGCGAGCTTCTGCGAGCTGAACTTCGGCGTGAGCTTTCCGCTCATGCACAAGATCGAGGTCAACGGCGACGGCGCCCACCCGCTGTACCGCTGGCTCACGGCCGAAGCTCCGGGCGTGCTGGGCACCAAATCCATCAAATGGAACTTCACCAAGTTCCTCGTGGGCCGCGACGGGCAGGTGATCAGCCGCCATGCACCCCAGGACAAGCCCGAGAAGCTGGGCGCCGACATCGAGGCCGCGCTGGCCGCCTAGGTCTTATTCCTCCTGCAGCGCCTGGAACTGCCGGGCCAGATGGTCGAGCAGCGCGCGCACGGCCGGCAACTGGCCGCGGCGCGAGGCATAGACGGCGTGGATGATTTCGGGCCGTGGCTCCCAGTCCGGCAGCACCGGCACCAGCGCGCCGCTGCGCAGGTCCTCGCGCACGAACATGCTGGGCAGCTGCACCACGCCCGCGCCCAGCAGGGCCGCATCGCGCAGGGCCAGCATGGACTGGGTCACCAGCCGCGGCTGGTGCCGCACCTCGGCGCGCACGGCATCGGGGCCGTACAGCAGCCAGCGATGGCTTTCCTGCTGGCCGCCCATGTCCAGGCTGGGCCAGCCCGACAGGTCCATGGGCCCGGCGGGCCGGCCCAGGCGCTGCAGCAGCTCGGGTGCGGCCACCAGGCATTGCCGGCGCTCGGCCAGCGTGCGCAGCACCAGCTCGCTGTCCTGCAGCGGCGGCGGGCGCACGCGCAGGGCCAGATCCAGCCCTTCGCCGATCACGTCCACGCGTCTATTGGTCTCGTCCACCTGCAGCTCCACGCGCGGGTATAGCCGCATGAACTCGCCCAGCATGCGGCCCACGCGCGAGGCCAGCAGGGCCACGGGGCAGCTCAGGCGCACCCTGCCGCAGGGCTCGGAATGCGCGAGCGCCACCGACTCCTCGGCCGCCTCGGCCTCGGTCAGCATGGCGCGGCAGTGCTGGTAGTAGCGCTTGCCCACCTCGGTCACGGCAAAGCTGCGCGTGGAACGCAGCAGCAGCTGCGCGCCCAGGCGCTCCTCGAGCAGGGCCACGCGGCGGCTGAGCTTGGACTTGGGCAGGCCCAGGGCGCGGCCCGCGGGCGCGAATCCGCCGTGCTCCACCACCTGGGCGAAGTAGTAGAGCTCGTTGAGGTCTGGCAGCTTCATCGTTTTAAAAATAGAACTCTGAGACTGAATATTCTGGACTACTCAAGTCAGCGTTCTAAATTCATACTTTCTCCATGTTCAACGCCTGCCGGATCCACAAGGACCGCAGGCCTGCCGCAAGGAGAAACGCCATGCTCAAGAAAATCCTGGGTGTCTACGAAGCCCCGCGCCCCCACTGGGTGGGCAACGGCTTTCCCGTGCGTTCGCTGTTCAGCTATGGCGACCACGGCAAGGCCCTGAGCCCCTTTCTGCTGCTGGACCACGCGGGTCCCCAGAACTTCACGCCCACCACGGCGCGGCGCGGCGTGGGCACGCACCCGCACCGCGGCTTCGAGACCGTGACCATCGTCTACGAGGGCGAAGTGGCCCACCGCGACTCCACGGGCGCGGGCGGCACCATAGGCCCCGGCGACGTGCAGTGGATGACGGCGGCCTCGGGCATCCTGCACGAGGA
>JAFAIY010000243.1 GCA_019236485.1 Comamonas sp.
ACGATGTCCTCGGCCGTCGTGCCCTCATGCCCGGCGCGCAGCACCACCACGGCCTTGACGGTCTCGCCTCTGTACGCATCCTTGGCGGAGATCACGCAGGCCTCCTGGATCGCCGGGTGGCGGAACATCAGCGATTCGACCTCGGCGGGCCAGACCTTGAAACCGCTGGCGTTGATCATGCGCTTGAGGCGGTCGGTGATGAAGAAATAGCCCTCCTCGTCCACGCGCCCCAGATCGCCGGTGCGGAAGAAGCGCTTGCCATCCAGCTCCATAAAGCTTTGCTCGGTTGCCTCGGGACGCTGCCAGTAACCTTCAAACACCTCGGGGCCGTTGACCACGATTTCGCCCTGCTCTCCCTGAGCCACCTCCTGCAGCGTGTCCGGGTCGACGACGCGCGCATCCGTGCTCATAAAGGGTATGCCCAGGCATTGCTGCTTGGGATGATCGGGGGGGTTGCTGTGCGAGGGCGCGGAGGTTTCGGTCAGCCCGTAGCCTTCGCAGAAACGCAGGCCATACTGCTCGAGCAGGCGCTGGGCCACGGCCTGGGGCATGGCCGCACCGCCCCCTCCTATGTATTTGAGGCTGGACAGGTCGAACGAGGCAAAGTTGGGGCTGCCCAGCAGGTCTATGACCATGGTCGGGATATTCGTCCAGGCCGTGACCTGGTATTGCGAAATCAGCCGGCCCGCGAGTTCGCGGTCCCAGCGCGGCATGATGATCAGCGTCGCGCCCAGGTAGATGGCGCTGTGCAGCACCGACACCATGCCGGTGATATGGAACATGGGCACCACGCCCAGCACCACGTTTTCGCTGGTGCCATTGCCCCAGACCGCGCTGGCGATCGCATTGTGGTTGATGCTGCGGTGCAGGTGCATGCAGCCCTTGGGCTGGCCCGTGGTGCCGCTGGTATAGGGCAGTATGGCCAGATCATCGCGGCCCACCACATGCGCGGGCGGCGCATCGGTGCAGGCCAGGGCCTGCTCCCAGGCATGGACCTCGCCATGGGCCAGCCGCGCCGGCTCCCGCTCGCCGAGCAGCCAGTTGCGCCAGGCTTCGGGGGGCGCGTCCGAACCTTGGACCGCGGCATCGAAGCCGTCGCTGAACTGGGTCACCACCATATGCGCTAGCCCATCCGCGCGCTCCAGCGCATTGCTGGCCTTGGCCAGCTCGGGCGCCAGATCGGCCGAGGTGATCGCCACCCGGGCTCCCGAGTCCGTGATGTAGTGCTTGAGCTCCTCGGCCGTGTTCATGGGGTTGACCGGGACCACCACGGCATTGGCGCGGAAGATCGCGTAATGCGCAAGCACCAGCTGCGAGGTGTTCTGCATCAGCAAAATCACCCTGTCGCCTTTTTTCACGCCCAGGCCGTGCAGATAGGCCGCCAGGCGCTCCGTGCCTTCGCACAGCTGCTTGTAGCTCGTGGTGCGACCGAGAAACCGCAGCGCCGCCTTGTCCGGATAGCGGCGCGCATTGATGGCCAGGTTTTCCCAGACGCTGGTGGCCGGGACGGTGAGGGAATGCGGCAGGCGCTTGGGCCAGAAGTCGTAGTGAGCGGGCATGGATCTGCAATCGTGAAGAAACGGGTCTCAGACACATAGTCCGGGCGGACTAATCAGCCGACAAGACTAGGTGCCCGTCCGCCTGCCAGCATCCGGAATGCCCCCAAGGCCAGGTCGCGCAGGTGACCGCCGAACCCGCTCGCCACTGCGGAGCGCCCGGGCTTAACATTGGGCCCATGCCATACGAATCCCGCCTGCAGCAATCCCTGCGCGCCCTGCTCGCGACCCGGCGCACCGCGGCCCTGGCCGTGCAGCCCGCGGCCGACTTTTCAGTGCCCAAAGCGCTGCCCGCGCCCAATCTGTCCTTTGTGCCCTGGGCCTGGAGCAGCGAGTTCTGCTGCCTGATCATTCATGTGAGCGCGCTGGCCCAGCACACGCGGGCCATGGAACAGCACCCGGCCGTCAGCCTGATGGTGGTGGCGGCCGAGCCGGTCGATGGGGGCGTGCATGCGCTGGAGCGGGTCAGCATCCAGGGCGTGGCCTCGAACCCTGGGCCCGAGAGCCTGCTGTGGCAGGCGGCCAGGAGCAGCTATCTGGCGCGCTTTCCCGAGGCCGAGGCCATGACCGAGCTCGGCGACTTCCGCTTTGTCTGCATCACGCCGAGCAGCGGCCGGCATATCGCGGGCTTCGGCGCGGCCCGCGATGTCTCGGACCAGGACTTGATAGCGGCGCTGAATCCCTGAGCGCCACCGCGCAGGGCTGATTCAGCGCTGTGCCGGCCTTATTCGATGCCGATCAGGCGCAGATCGAGCTTGCCGTCGCGCATGGGCGGACACCAGAAATAGCTGCCCGTCAAAGGCCTGGAGAAATCAAACAGCCCGTCGGTGATGCCGTCCTCCAGGCCCAGCATGCGGCGCATCTGGGCCTCGAAGGCATAGAAGCTGCAGCCGAATGCGGAGAACATCAGCCCGCTCTGGTCCTCTCCCTCGGGGCTGACCCGCCACCAGGGCATGGAGCGGCGCAGCAGAAAAGCCTCGGGCTCGAAGCTTTCCTGGGCCGTGCGCTTCACGTGAGCAGACTCTGGTGCCTCCTCCAGCTCTTCGTTATCACTGCGGCGGCGCCCAATCGCATGGTCTTGCGCCTGCGTCGTCATGCGCTCGAACACCGAGAAATCATGCTGCCATTGTTGCAGCGCCCAGAAGCTGCTGCCATCGAAGGCCGGGCCCAGGCCCTGTACCAGAGCCGCATGGGCGGCGTCCTGGCCCTCGGGATTTTCGGTGCCATCTTCATAGCCGGTCAGATCGCGGCCATGGCCGTTGTCTCCGCGCTGGTGCACAAAGCCGTCGACGACGCTGTCCAGCTTGAAGGCCGGCGCCAGCAGCCGGCTCAGCCGGCGCGTGCTTTCGATCAGCTCGCCGCGTTCCGTGCCGCGCAGCCATAGGCATAGCGCTTGCGGCGTGCTGGGAGCCTCGAACCTTGGACCTTGCAGGCGCGGAAACTCGTGGAGCAGGGAAATCTGGCGATCCAGCTGCTGCACCAGCCTGGGGCCCAGGCCTGCAACGATACGCTCCCCGTCCACCATGGCTTGCAGTCGTCCCAGCGCCTCTTGCAGATCGCTCGCCATCTCGGAGGCCAGGGAGAAAAAGACATAGCGCCCCTGCGCGGGAAGAGAGGCCAGGATGCCGGCTTGTGCTTGAGTCATAGGGTCATGGAGTCAATGAAGATAGTTGCCAAAGTTTAGTGTGGATTGGATGGCCGGGGCTTGTCGGTGCACAAGCCTGGCCATGAGTGACGAGATTGCATGCAGCGAGTGCAAAAAATGACTTTTTTCCAAAAACCGGTTCCAGCCCTGCTATACTTGCGGCTTCAACGACAGGCGCGTAGCTCAGCTGGTTAGAGCACCACCTTGACATGGTGGGGGTCGTTGGTTCGAGTCCAATCGCGCCTACCATCGACGAACGCATCAGGACAGGCATCACGGAAAGGGCTAGCGTTATGACACCGCGAACTCGGAGCTTTGACAAACCGCGCTAAGTGCCGCCTTTTTCGTCGTTTGGAAAAAGTGCGGCCCACCCGCACTTTTTTTTCGTCTGAG
>JAFAIY010000442.1 GCA_019236485.1 Comamonas sp.
CGACGACGATGATGTTGGCGATGCTGCCGACGATTAACAGGTTGCCGGCAAAGGTACTTGCCAGAGCCAGCAAGGTGCCGGCCAGCGGATGATGCGCAACGGGCAGGAGCAGCATCACCGCGGGGACATTGGAGACAAGATTGGACAGCACGAAGGCAGCCCCAAACAGCGGAGCGGGGTGATCTAGGTGAAGTCCCAGTGCAGCCGAATCCGACACAAGCTGTGCAGGCAAGCCCGTGCGTTGCAACGCGTCGTTGACGACAAAAAGTCCCATGAAGAGCACGAGCAGTTCCCAATCGACCAGGCCCAGCATCCGGCTCGAGTGCAACCGGCGGCTCATCAGCAGCACACCTGCGGCGGTCAACGCGACGACCTCTCTCGGCCAGCGCGAAAACAGAAACGACATGAGAATCACGAGCGCTATTAGCAGCCCCTTTCCTGTCTGCCAGCGGTTTAGGGCTTGCATCTCTATTTCTGGCTGTGCTTCGGGCGCCCTCTCGCTCGTCAGTTGCCACCGGCCCCGGACACAAATCACGATCACCATCCATGTCAGCACCAATCCGACAAGCACAGGGGCGGCCGCTTCGGCGGCATAAGCACCAAAGGACAAATGCAATGTCTGCCCAATTAGCATGTTCTGTGGGTTGCCGATCAGGGTTGCGGCCGATCCAATGTTGGCGGCGCAGGCGAGACCGAGCAAAAACGGAACCGGGTCGAGGCTTCGGCGCATGCAGGCATCCACAAGTACGGGGGCGATGGCCAGGCAGACAATGTCGTTGCTGAATACGGCGGACAGTAGCGCGACGACCGCGATCAGCACGCCCAGCAAGTTCGCCGGGGAAACCGGTAGTGCCGATAGACGGACCGTGATCCAGTCATAGAAGCCGCCAAGGCGCATTTGTGCGGACACAACCATGAACGCAAACAGCAGCAGCACTGTGGGTAGGTCGATGGAACTTGCGGCCTGCTCGACCGTGACAGCTTCTGTTGCAATCATGGCGATCGCACCGAGCAGCGCGATGCCTGTGCGATCGAGTTGCAAAAAAGGCAGTCCTCCGAGAATCATGCCGAGGTACACCAAGCCAAAAATCACCAAGACGGTTGCGGTCATGGGCGCATTATCGATGAGGCTTTAGCCGGGCCATTGCAAGAATGGCGAGAGGTCCCCAATCACTCAAGGAATGCGGTGACCGCATATGTCAGCCTCAATAGAGAGCTTGGACAGCAAGCATCAAAGGCGAAAGGCCCCCCGGCCCGAGGTCATCAGGCCACGGATCTCATCGTCATTTTTCGTACCAGGACTGCGTGTCGTTCACGACACGCACCACCAGCAGCATGACGGGCACCTCGATCAGCACGCCGACAACCGTTGCCAGAGCAGCGCCGGACTGCAGGCCAAACAGGCTGACGGCAGCGGCCACGGCCAGCTCAAAGAAGTTGGAGGCGCCAATCAGCGCAGATGGGCAGGCGATGTTGTGCTTTTCTCCCACGGCACGATTGAGCCAGTAGGCCAGGGCCGAGTTAAAAAACACCTGGATCAGGATGGGCACGGCTAGCAGGGCAATCACCAGCGGTTGCTGCAGGATGGCGCTGCCCTGAAATGCAAACAGCAGCACCAAGGTTGCCAGCAGCGCCACCATGGACCATGGGCCTATGGACGCAAGCGCCTGTTCGAAGGCGGCCTGGCCTCTGGACATCAGTTTGCGGCGCAGCCATTGGGCCAGGACCACCGGCACTACGATGTAGAGCAGCACCGATACCAGCAGCGTTGCCCAAGGCACGGTGATGGCCGACAGGCCAAGCAACAGGCCTACGAGCGGCGCAAAGGCCACGATCATGATGGCGTCGTTGAGCGCCACCTGCGACAGCGTGAACAGCGGGTCGCCACCTGTGAGGCGGCTCCAGACAAACACCATGGCGGTGCAAGGCGCTGCCGCCAACAGGATCAGGCCCGCGATGTAGCTGTCGATCTGCTCGGCCGGAAGCCAGGTGGCGAACACATGGCGAATAAAGATCCAGCCCAGCAAGGCCATGGAGAACGGCTTGACCAGCCAGTTCACGAACAGCGTGACCCCTATGCCCTTGATGTGCTGGCGCACCTCGCCAAGGGTGGCGAAGTCCACCTTGATCAGCATGGGGATGATCATCACCCAGATGAGCAGACCCACCGGCAGATTGACCTGGGCGAGCTCCATCGCCCCCACGGCCTGAAACAGGCCGGGAAACAGATGGCCCAGGGCAATGCCAACCACGATGCATAGAAAGACCCAGACCGTGAGATAGCGTTCAAACGCACCCATGGCAGAACGACGGGGATCTGCCAAAGCCGCCACTTCGCAAGATTGATTCATGGCTTTAATGGGTGGAGAGGTCGCGGGCAGTACCTTGCAGCATGGCTTTTTGCAGCTTGTTCGAAGGCAGGCTCACCAGCATTTCGAGACGGCGACGCATTAGATGCATGGTTTGGCGGAAGGCTTCCAGCTTGGCCTCTTCCGGCCCATCGCCCTCAGATGGATCGGCGTATCCCCAATGGGCGGTGGCAGGATGGCCGGGCCAGATCGGGCATATCTCGCCCTTGGCGTTGTCGCAGACCGTGATCACCAGATCCATCTGCGGAGCATCGGGTCCCGCGAACTCGTCCCAGCTCTTGCTGCGCAGCCCATCCACGGACACGCCCGCGCGCTGCAGAATCTGCAGCCCCAAAGGGTTGGGCTGCTGATTCTCGCGTGGGCTGCTGCCGGCAGAATAGGCCTTGAAGCGGCCCTGGCCCATGTCGTTGAGCAGTGCCTCGGCCAGGATGCTGCGCGCCGAATTGTGGGTGCACAGAAACAGCACGTTTAAAGGCTTGGCGGTATTCGTCATGGTGATTCAGCAGCAGGATTTGGCGGTACTGGTGGTGGCGCCGGGTACGCAGCAGCCTGGCGCGGCCGCGGGTTCCGTGGTCACAGGCGCGCAGCAGACTACGGTGCTTGAGGCTTCCGACTCCTTGAATACGGGAATATTGCCCAGCGAATGAAAATGCTCCCAAGCCACACCCTGGGGGTCGGTGATCCAGTGCTTGTCACTGCGGGCATAGCAGCAGGTGGTCTCACCCTCATCCAGCAGCTCCATGTCAGCGGCTTGCGCCCGTGTCTTGAGGTCGGCGAGCTCGCTGGCCTCGTCAACCTGGAATCCCAGGTGATCCAGGCCGGCCTTGGCAGCACCACGCGTGGAAATAGCGAAATTGATACGCGGGTCTTCAAGCATCCATTTGGCGTAGTCACTTTCCACGCGCGTCGGCTCGGTGCCGAAGAGCTTGGAATAGAAAGCGATGTTCTGGCTCAGGTCATCGACATGCATGTGGACGTGAAAGCGTTTCATGAGGTGCTCCTTAGCAGTTGCAGGAAGTGGCCGCGGCGGGACTACAGGACGCGCCTTGGTAGCAGTTTTCGGTGAGGTAGCCCAGCAGTTCATTCATGGCATCGAAGGAAGCGCGATAGACCAGATTGCGCCCTTGGCGCTCCTGGCTGATCAGCTCCGCATTCATCAGTTCCTTGAGGTGGAACGACAAGGTATTGGCCGCAATGCCCAGCTGTTCGGCCAGAGCTGTGGGCGTCAGCCCCTCCGGGCCAGCCACAACCAAGGCGCGAAAGGCGCGTAACCGAGCCTCTTGCGCCAAGGCACCAAGAGCTCGAATGACTTGGGTTTCTTTCATATTTCAATACTTCAATGTTTATTGAATTATTGCTCGAACTTGTACAAACCACAAGTTGTGCTCTGGTTGTTGGCCGAAGACGACTCGATTCTCCAAGCAGTGATTCAGCGCCCCTTCAAGAACGCATCCATGTCTCTGCTTGGGTGAAAGATGGACAGAGCGCCCTCCCTATTCTGAGCAGCAGGGACTATGACCTAAAGCAGCTAGAAAGGCCGGACCGATTCAGTACTCACCAACAGTTATCACAAATTTTTTAGCTTTACGTGAGGACTTAGGGATCAGGCCTCCGTAATCTGGTCGCATGGAATCCAGAGAACCGCTGCCATGACAACCCGACGCCACCTAATCCTGGGCGCAGCCGCTTCCGCCGCTGCGCTCACTTCCGGAATA
>JAFAIY010000479.1 GCA_019236485.1 Comamonas sp.
GCCGCTGAAATCGCCGCTGTCCAGCTTCACGGCGATCAGTGCGGCCCGCGCATCGGGCTTGATACGTATGCCTCCACCAGGCGCTGCACTTCGCTGTCCACGACACGACCGTGCAGATCGTAGGCATGCACGCGCTGCAGCTTGGCCGGATCGAAGGCCTCCAGCCTGCCATAATGGCCGCCGAACTGCATCGCATAGCCGCCTTGAGCATTCGGCTCCAGCCAGACATTGTGTGCCAGCGCCGGAACGGCGCAGCTCAACAGCATCCAGGCAGCCGCCGTGGTTTGCAGCCACGCGTTGGCCTGCCAACGGGTCTGGCCATAGGCGGCCGAATTATCCAGATGGGTGCGGCGGTCGTCGAGTGCGGAAGCTGTGCGTTGGCGCGCGACAAGAGCATCCCAGTAGCCATAGTCCGTTGCCTCGCGTATTTGCTCCAGCCCCAGCATCCAGTCCAGCGCGCCGCCCGCCAAGGCTGTCTGGCCCGCAAAGTTCGCGCCTGCTCCGCGCGGACGGGTGAACCAGCAGACGAAATCCTGCTGCGTGCCATAGACAAAGCCCAGCAGCCGGGTATCACCACTCAGGGCCGTATTGCGCATCAAGCCGCAGCGTGCCGAAATGCTTGTTGGCGCCGTCACCCACGGCATGCGCGTCCCGGCCCTGCGGACCCCTCCTCCATTGAGCCTCGGTCAGATAGCCGGGCGAATCCCCGCGCGCCTCATGCCAGCGGCCGGACAGCGAGACGTCCAGCTTTTCATGCACCTGATGCTTCCAGGTGCCGCTGATGGTGCTGCGCTCAAACCCCGTGCATGCTGAGCCGCCAGATTGAGCTGGCCGCCCCTTTCCAGCTCGCACCCCAGCGCGGCCTGAGTGTCAAACAGGCCAAGGGAGCCGGCGCTCAGGTCCAGCTCCGCATAGGTAGCGCTGCGGCGCGTGCGCAACTCCACCAGGCCCGCCCGGTTGTAATTACCCTGCAGGGCCGCGATAGACATTGATCTGTTCCAGCTCCAGCTGGCACCACCACGCTCAGATCGAAATAGCCGTCCGCATGGGACATGGCCTCGTTGAGCGGGATGCCATCACCAGCCCGTTGGCCACGCCGCTGAGCTGGTAGTGGTTGATATGCATGCCGGGACCTGGTTCCACAGCGACTCGACCTCCTGCCGTGATTGCTCGCCGATCTCGTCGCGGCCCAGCACTGTCACCGAGAAAGCGCGCTGCGCCGCATCCAGCGCCTGCCCCTTGACTTGTACTTCGGGCAGCGCGGCAGCGCCTTCTTTGGCGACCTGAGCCAGCGCTCCTTCGGCCATCGGACCCGAGCCGCCCAGGGGCAGCAGACCCAGCTTTGCGGCCGCCCTCAGATGCCGCGCGCCGCCCTGATGTAAGACACTTGTGTTCATGCACCAGAAAAGCAAGGCGCATGCCATGCATCGCCGCGACACCTGCAATGCACCAGAAAGCATCTCCAGGCCGAATGCAGACCTGTCTCGGTGCACACCCACGGCATCGATGCACCAGAAAGGTGTGGATCAACGGAAACCGGGCGCTTCTCGGTGGACAAATAAAACTTGCCACTGGCACAGCACTTGCTACATAACAGGGCATGGAACTCACGCCACGCGAAAAAGACAAGCTGCTGATCTTCACCGCCGCCCTGTTGGCCGAGCGGCGCAAGGCCCGCGGCCTCAAGCTCAACTATCCCGAGGCCGTGGCCCTGATCAGCGCCTTTGTGATGGAGGGCGCGCGCGACGGCAAGACCGTGGCCCAGCTCATGAGCGAAGGCCGCGGCGTGCTGGGCCGCGCCGACGTGATGGAGGGCATACCCGAGATGATTCCCGATATCCAGATCGAGGCCACTTTTCCCGACGGCACCAAACTGGTCACCGTGCACCAGCCGATTGCCTGAGCAATTTCACAAAGTTTTCGACATCAAACGCTTATCCACATTGCGTTCAAAGCTATGAAAAAACTCAAGCTCATCGCCCTCGTGCCGGCCTGCGCCGCACCGCTCTGCGCCCTGGCCCATATGGGCAGCGACGGCGGCGGCCACCACGGCTGGCTGGACGCCCTGGGCCAGGCTTTTGTCCACCCGTTTACGGGTGCCGACCATCTGGCCGCCATGCTGGCCGTGGGAGCCTGGAGTGCCTTGACCATGCCCGGCCTGCGTACCGCCTGGAGGGCTCCCGCCGCCTTTGTGGCTCTGCTTTTGGCGGGTGCCTTGGCGGGTTTTTCCGGCATCTGGGTGCCCGGAGTGGAGCCCATGATCGCGGCCTCGGTGCTGGTGCTGGGCCTGCTGGTGCTAATCCAGCAAAGAATGCCCTGGGGCGCGGCCGCCGGCCTCGCGGGCGTGTTTGCTTTTTTCCATGGCGCAGCCCATGGCTTTGAGCTGGCTGGCGATACAGGCATGGCCGCCATCGGTGCGCTGCTGGGCATGGGCCTGGGTTCCGCCACCCTGCATCTCTCGGGCATGGTGCTGGGCCATGCGCTGATGCAGCGCCACCGCTGGATTGCCAAGCTGGGCGGGGCCGCCACGGCGGCACTGGGCGCCTTCATGCTGACACGGCTGGCCTGAACGCGAGCAAGGAAGACACGCCATGATCCCCGGAGAACTTCTGCTTGACCCAGGCGCGCACGCCCTCAATCCCGGCCGCCGCACGCTCACTCTGGTTGTGAGAAACGCCAGCGACCGCCCCATCCAGGTCGGCTCCCACTATCACTTTGCCGAAACCAACGCGGGCCTGGATTTCGACCGCGCCGCAGCACGCGGCATGCGGCTGAATATCGCCAGCGGCATGGCCGTGCGCTTCGAGCCCGGCCAGCAGCGCACCGTGGAACTGGTGGACATTGGCGGCGATCGCCGGATTTACGGCTTTCGCGGCCTGATCCAGGGAGCGCTCTGACATGGCAACAATGGACAGACGCGCCTATGCCGAAACCTATGGACCCACGGTGGGCGACCGCCTGCGCCTAGCCGACACCGAGCTGATTGTCGAGGTCGAAAAAGACTTCACGCTGGCCGCGGGCGGCTATGGCGAGGAGGTCAAATTCGGCGGCGGCAAGACCATACGCGACGGCATGGCGCAAAGCCAGCGGACGCGTGAACAAGGTGCGGTCGATACCGTGCTGACCAATGCGCTCATCATCGACCACTGGGGCATAGTCAAGGCCGACATCGGCCTCAAGGACGGCCGCATTGCGGCCATAGGCAAGGCCGGCAACCCCGACACCCAGCCAGGCGTGGGCATCATCATCGGCCCGGGCACCGAGATCATCTCCTGCGAAGGGCTGATCGTCACGGCCGGCGGCATCGACACCCATATCCACTTCATCGCGCCGCAGCAGATCGAAGAAGCGCTGGCCAGCGGCGTGACCACCATGATCGGCGGCGGCTCCGGCCCGGCCACCGGCACTTTTGCCACCACCTGTACGCCCGGCCCCTGGCATATGGAGCGCATGCTGCAGGCGGCCGACGCCTTTCCCATGAACCTGGGCTTTCTGGGCAAGGGCAATGCCGGCCTGCCGGGCGCACTGCACGAGCAGATCAACGCCGGCGCCATAGGCCTGAAGCTGCACGAG
>JAFAIY010000481.1 GCA_019236485.1 Comamonas sp.
TTGCCCGACATTGGCGTTTTGGGCATCTGGGTCAGTTTGCTCAGGACTATCGCAGAGCCTTTGGGCAATCTCCCTCGGAAACACGCCGTACGGTAAAGCAGGCTGATCACTAGCCGCCGCGAACACAGCAGGCATCTGAGGCGATGCGAAGCCGCTGTGCTTCGCGTCCCATGGCCCGTTAGGCATCGGAGAAGAGTTGCTGCCACGGTTGCAACCCTTCAGCCCAGTGTTAGCGTGCCTCACATGGCCGGCACACCATCAGCGACAGGGGCGCTCTGAAAGGCGTCTCGTTTGCGCGTCGTACAGACATTTTCTGAGGAAAACTGGCTCAATCTCTTGGCCATGCCGGTATGCCTGCGCGAACAGATTGAGAGGCGTCCTGGCATTCAGGGGGCTATCTGCTCGCGCTTCTTGGAAATGCCTGGCCGGTCGAGCTTATCCGGCCAGCTTGACCGCCAGCTTGGCGACGGTCGCGCCCTGGTTCCTGGCGACGGCCAGTTCCTCGGCCACGGGCTGGCGCGAGCCGTCCGCGCCGGCAATCGTGGAGGCGCCATAAGGCATGTGGCCGCCCCGCACGCTGGACAACTCCATCTGCTGGGGCATGGCATAGCCTATAGGCACGATGAGCATGCCGTGGTGGGCCAGCGTGGCCCAGGTGGTGACCACCGTCATTTCCTGGCCGCCCGTGGTGCCGGTGGAGGTGAAGACGCTGGCGACCTTGCCTATCAGCGCGCCCTTGACCCAGAGGCCGCCGGTCTGGTCCCAGAAGTTGCGCATCTGGGCCGTCATATTGCCGAAGCGGGTAGGTGTGCCCAGGATGATGGCGTCGTAGTCGGCCAGCTCCTGGGGAGAGGCCACTTCTGCGGCCTGGTCGACCTTGCCGCCCGCGTTCTTGAAAACATCGGCGGGCATGGTCTCGGGCACGCGCTTGACGGTGACCTGGGCGCCGCCGACGCTGCGTGCCCCCTCGGCCACGGCCTGGGCCATGGTTTCGATATGACCGTACATGGAGTAGTAGAGAACCAGAATCTTGGCCATGCTTGTTCCTCTGGAGGTTGAAAGCTGCACCGCAGCCGGATGTGCCAGCGCAGTTTAGGTGGGCGTGCAGGAATCGCCAACTTGGGCCGGCCATGGCGGCTGTAGGCCAAAACGCCAAATTGCGTCGGTGCCTGTGCGGGACTGGGTACCGGCTGCTGCGCCAGCCTGATGACGGCCTGCAGATAGTCGATGTCCAGATCGCTCTCGCGCGCACCCAGATGAATCTGCTTGGCGATGCCTTCTTGCCCAGGCGCACGGGCAGCACGGCCGCTCGCTATGAGACGCAGATCCACACCCATATGCGCTATTCGGCGTTCAACGACATCGTCGCCTCGATCGCCGAGATGGATGCCAATGTGATCACCATCGAAACCTCGCGTTCGGACATGGAGCTGCTCGATGCCTTTGACAGCTTCAACTATCCCAACGAGATCGGACCCGGCGTCTACGACATCCACTCGCCCAATCCCGACGCAGCAGCATATGGTTCAGCTCATGCGCCAGACGGCCGAGCGCATTCCCGCCAGGCGCCTCTGGGTTGACCCCGGCTGCGGACTCAAGATCCGCCAGTGGGCCGAGGTGATTCCGGCCTTGCAGAACCTGGTCTAGGCGGCCAAGCAGCTGCGCGCGCTGGAAGTGGCCCGAGGCCTGGCCTTGCGTTAAGCGGTGCGGGATGGTCGCGGCCATCGCGAGCCACCCGCCGCGAGCGCAAAGAAAAGCCCGCAATGAAAGACATTGCGGGCTTTCTGTTTTCCGGCCTGCCGAGCCAAGAGGGGATGGAAGAAAGGAAGGCGGCAGACGGGTCAACGCGAAAACTTACTCGATGCTCAGCGCCACGGCCTTGGACTGGGGCTCCAGCTTGGCCAGGGTCAGAGTCAGCACGCCGTTTTCGAGCTTGGCCTTGCTGGCCGCAGCGTCGATCTCATGGTCCAGCTCCCAGGCCCGCTTGAGCTGGCGCGGGGCGCCTTCCACGCTTTCGAGCTTGATCACGGCGCCCTCCAGCGAGATCTTGAGCTGCTCGCGGGCCAGGCCCGGGACATCGAGGCTCAGCGTGGTGGACTGGTCGTCACGGCTGACCTGAACCTGTTGCTGCACGGGGCTGGAAGCGCCCAGGGTTTCTTGCAAAAAACGTTGCAGCGCCAGGTCGGCTGCACGGGGGGAAACAAAGGCATTGCGGCTCATCACAGGGGCAAAAAACATTGTGTTAACTCCTATACACTGCGCGGCTTGCGTTGTTGCCGCTTGACTCATAGGTAGGTGGCTGCAAGCGCATTTCAAGAGGTTTTTTTGATGAATAAATTGCGCCGTAATGTCTTGAAATACCTGCCGTTGCCACTACTATGCGCGCCGTTGGCGGCGTTCAAAGCAGCAGCGGCGGTCGCTACCAGGCAGGCGCTGCCGCCCATCAAGCTGGCGCTGGTGGAGAGTCTTTCGGGGCCGTTTGCGAACACCGGCGAGGCCGTGTTCCGCAATCTGCTCTGGGCCACGGAGCGCGTGAATGCGCGCGGCGGCGTGCAACTGCCCGAAGGCCGGCGCGAGTTGGCGATCCAGCGCTACGACAGCAAGGGCCAGAACGAAGAGGCGCTGTCGGCGCTGCGCGCGGCCATTGACGATGGGGCGCGCATCATCATGCAGGGCAATTCCTCGGCCACGGCGGCGGCGCTGCTGGATGCCATAGACAAGCACAACAGCCGCGACCCGGCGCGGCGCGTGCTGTATCTGAACTACTCGGCCGTGGATCCGGCGCTGACCAACGAGCGCTGCAGCTTCTGGCATTTCCGCTTCGATGCCCATGCCGATATGCGCATGGCCGCGCTGATGGAGGTCATCAAGGAAGACCAGGCCGTGCACAGCGCCTATCTGATAGGCCAGGACTACAGCTTTGGCCAGGCCGTGCTGCGCGAGGCCCGGCGCCAGCTGGCGCTGCAGCGCCCCGATGTGCGCATCGTGGGCGACGAGCTGCATCCCGTGGGCCGCGTCAAGGATTTCGCGCCCTATGCGGCCAAGATCCAGCAAAGCGGCGCCCAGGCCGTGATCACGGGCAACTGGGGCAACGACCTGATGCTGCTGGTCAAGGCGGCGCGCGAGGCCGGCTATGACGGGCGCTTCTACACCTTCTACGGCAATGCGCTGGGCGCACCGGCGGCCCTGGGCGAGGCCGGGGTGGGCAAGGTGCTGGCCGTGGCCGACTGGCTGCCCAATGTGCCGACTCCCGAAAGCCGCGCCTTCTACCAATCGTTTCGCCAGCGCTTTCCCAGGCCCCAGGACGACTATGTGCATATGCGCATGCAGCTCATGATCGAGGCGCTGGCGCAAAGCCTGGAAAAAGCCGGCTCCACCGACACGGTGGCCGTGGCCCGCGCCATGGAGCATGCGAAGGTGCAGCTGGCGGGCCGCTCGGGCGCGATGCGCGCGGCCGACCACCAGTTCCAGCAGTCTCTGGTGGTGGGCATGATGGGCAGGCAGGGCAGCCCCGGCGTGGACTTCGACGTGGAAGGCTCGGGCTATGGCTTCAAGGTCGTGCGCGAGATTGCCGCGGCCAAGGCCGAGATGCCCAGCATGTGCCGCATGAAGCGCTATTGATCGCTCGGGGCCTGCGCAAATTCGGTCCGGGCAGGACCTGGGGCGGATGGAACTGGGCTCGGTCCGGCTGGCCAGGTCCTACCAATTTGCTAGCTGCCAGCGCTTGTCGGGTAAGCGCTAGAACCCCTTTTACTGGGTTTTTGCACTCGAGGCCGGCTGGCTTGCCAGATAGGCCTCGTGCACCTCGCGTCCGAGCTCGATCACCGACAGCGCATAGAACGCCGACCAGTTGTAGCGGGTCACCGCATAGAAGTTCTCGGTGCCCGCAATGTATTCCGTGGGTCCCGAGCTGCCGTTCTTGAGCTTGATCAAGGCCAGTGGGTGCTCATAGCCTTCGGCGCCCAGCACGCGCACGCCGCGCTCCGCCATCTGCGCCACGCTGAAGCTGGGCTTGATGTCGGGCGCCAGCAGCGCGGCCAGGTTGTCGCCTTCGGCGCGCATGTCCACGGGGAAGACCGTGGGCAGGCCCGGCTTCCAGCCATGGCCCACGAAATAATTGGCGACCGAGCCAAGGGCATCGGCGGCGCTGTTGAACAGGTCGATGCGGCCGTCGCCGTCGAAGTCGATCGCGTATCTGTCCCAGCTGGTGGGCATGAACTGGCCCAGGCCCATGGCGCCCGCATAGCTGCCGCGCAGCGCGAACGGATCGCTGCCCTGGCGGTAGGAGGTGATC
>JAFAIY010000546.1 GCA_019236485.1 Comamonas sp.
CCTGCTTGCTGTTTCTGAATTGATGGGTGCTTGTTTCAGGCCTCGGTGCCGGTTCTTGCCAGCGCAGGCAGAATCGGCACTGTGAGTGATTTTCCCCTCAGCCCCGAGCCCAGGCCCAGACGCATAGCGCATCTGGACATGGATGCGTTCTACGCGTCCGTGGAGCTGCTGCGCTACCCGCAGCTCAAGGGCCTGCCGGTGGTGATTGGCGGCGGGCGGCGCAGCTTTGATGACGAGCTGCTGGCGCGGCATGCGGGCCTGCCGCTGTCTGAGATTCCGGTGGCCGACTTTCCGCTGCTGCGCGATTACACGGGGCGGGGCGTGATCACCACTGCCACCTATCCGGCCCGCCAGTTTGGCGTGGGCTCGGCCATGGGCATGATGAAGGCCGCCAAGCTGTGCCCGCAGGCGATTCTGCTGCCCGTGGACTTTGCCGAGTACCGGCGCTTTTCCAAGGCCTTCAAGGAGGTGATCCTGTCCATCGCGCCGGTCATGGAGAACCGCGGCGTGGACGAGGTCTATATCGACTTCACCGATGTGCCCGGCGGCCAGCGCGAAGGCGGACGCGTGCTGGCAAGGCTGCTGCAGAAATCCATCTTCGACGCCACGGGACTGACCTGCTCGGTGGGCGTCGCACCCAACAAGCTGCTGGCCAAGATGGCCAGCGAGTTCAACAAACCCAACGGCATCTCCATCGTCCAGCCCGAGGATCTGCAGACGCAGATCTGGCCGCTGGCCTGCCGCAAGGTCAACGGCATAGGCCCCAAGGCCGACGCCAAGCTCAAAAGCCTGGGCATAGAAACCATAGGCCAGCTGGCCGCGCAAAGCCTGCCCCAGTTGCTGCACTGGTTCGGCAAATCCTATGGCCACTGGCTGCATGAATCGGCCTGGGGGCGCGACGAGCGCGCCGTGGTGACCGAGAGCGAGCCGGTATCCATGAGCCGCGAAACCACGTTCGAGCGCGATCTGCATGCCGTGCGCGACAAGGCGGAGCTAGGTGCCATCTTCACGGACCTGTGCGAGCGTCTGGCCGAGGATCTGCAGCGCAAGGGCTATATAGGGCGCACCGTGGGCATCAAGCTGCGCTATGACGACTTCAGGATTGCGACGCGCGATCAGACCCTGCCCCTGCCAGTGAGCGATGCGGCGGCGATACGCCGGGCCGCGGGCCTGTGCCTCAAGCGTGTGCCGCTGGCCAAGCGCATGCGCCTGCTCGGGGTCAAGGTCTCGGGCCTGATCCGTGCAGCGGACTGGGAGGCCAGCGCCCGGGATCCGGCCGCGCGCGATGCGCTGCTGCGCGCTCATGTCTTGATGTCGGTCAAGGATTCGGATCCCTATACCGCGTCTCTGTTCTGAGCCGCTGCGCATGGTCATGCATGCTGTGCGATGATGCCAAGTGTGAGATTGTGTATCTTTGATGTCAGCAGCTGCTGACCGCGCCGGTTCCCGGTCTCGAACTATAAAAATAGGCACCTTGGAGGAGTGGAAGGCATGCGCCTGAATCTGCCGGTATCCCAACAAAACTACGACTTTCCGGGCGACGAGCTGCTGGTCTCCAGCACCAACACCAAAGGCGAGATCACCCATTGCAACCCGGCCTTCGTGCGGGTCAGCGGCTATGCATATGAGGAGCTGATCGGTCAGCCCCACAATCTGATCCGCCACCCCGACATGCCCGCGGCCGCTTTCAAGGACATGTGGCGCACCATTGCCCACGGCTATCCCTGGACGGCCCTGGTCAAGAACCGCCGCAAGAACGGCGACCACTATTGGGTGCGGGCCAATGTCACGCCCATCATGGAAGGCGGCAAGCCCAGCGGCTATCTGTCGGTGCGTACCAAGCCGACCCCGCAGGAAATTGCGGGCGCCGAAGCGCTGTATGCGCGCATGCGCAGCGAAGAAGAAAAAGGCGGGCTGAGCTTCCGCCTGCGTGCCGGAGAGGTGCGCCGGCTGGGCCTGCTGGGCCTGTGGGACGGCCGCCGGGACGTGGGCCTGGTGGCGCGCATGGCCTGGCTGCTGGCGGTGGTGGCGCTGATCGCCATGCTGCCCGATATGCTGGGCTGGCAGGGTGCCGCGGCCTGGGGCTGGCGCGCGGCCAGCCTGGTGCTGGGCGGCGCTTTCGTGCTCTGGCGCTTTTATCGCGGCTGCGTGGCCGGACTCGAAGAGGCCAGCCGCTTTGCGGCCGATGTGGCGGCCTGCAATCTGAGCACCGACTGCAACCAGAGCTACAACGGCGCCATGGGCGCTTTGATGCTCAGGCTGCAGCAGATCCAGATCAATCTGCGCGCCGTGGTCGGCGATGTGCGTACCGAGGTGCGCGGCTTTGCCGAGACGGCGCACGAGATCGCACAGAGCAGCTTCGACCTGGCCGGCCGCACGGAAGCCCAGGCCGGCAGCCTGCAGCTGACGGCGGCCTCCATGGAGGAAATCTCGGGCACGGTCGCCCAGACCGCGGACACGGCCCAGTTCATGGCGGGCGCCAGCGATGAAAGCCGCGACGTGGCCAGCCGCAGCGGCGCCGCTATCAGCGAAGTGGGCTCGGCCATGGAACATATCCGCGGCTCGTCCACGCGCATGAGCGAGATCATTGGCGTGATCGAAAGCATTGCCTTCCAGACCAATCTGCTGGCGCTCAATGCGGCCGTGGAGGCTGCGCGTGCGGGCGAGCAGGGTCGCGGCTTTGCCGTGGTGGCGGGCGAGGTGCGGGCGCTGGCCCAGCGCAGCGCCGAGGCCGCCAAGGAAATAGGCGTGCTCATCAACCGCACGGTCGACGGCATCAACGACGGCAACGCGCGCATGCGTGCCGCGGGCCAGACCATTGACGGCATGGTGGAGGCCGTGGACAAGGTCAGCGCTCTGGTGCACCAGATCAGCATCGCCACGCGCGAGCAGTCCATAGGCATCTCGCAGGTCAATGAAGCCGTGGCCCAGCTGGACTCCGTGACCCAGCAGAACGCGGCCCTGGTGGAGCAGTCCACGGGCGCTGCCGATTCGCTGCGCCTGAGCGCCAAGACGCTGGAGCGCTCGGTGGATGTCTTCCATCTTTGATGGAACGATGGCGTGAACCCGGGGCAGCTGGCGTGTACAGCTGCCTTTTTTTTGCCTCAGCTTTGGTTAGGATTGCTGCATGAATGTTGTGCTGACCCTGATGGCCATCGCGGTGCTGGCCTTGTGCCTGTTGGTCTGGCTGCTGTCGCGCCTGCGCGATGGCTTCAGAGCCGCGAGCGTGCAGACGCCGCCGCAGACCGAGACGCCCGCTGAGCCGCTGGCATCCCTGCTGCCCGCATACAGAAAAATGTCCTCGAATGCCGAGCCGGCCGCCGAGAAGGCCGATGAGGGCGGCAAGGATGTGAATTTTCGCGCTCAGGGCGAGCGCGGCATGGGCGGTCCGGTGTATGGCGATGTGCTCTGTGCGGACGGCGTCTATCTGCCCCATGTGTGGGAGCGGGACATGCATACCTCCTTCGACGGGCGCTGGCTGCGCACGGGCTTTTATCAGAGCGAAACCGCGCATCTGGTGGACCGCAAATCCCGGCGCAGCTGGAGCATCGATGCCGCGGAAGGCGAAGCCCTGGACGCTTTGCACTGGCGCATGCCGCGCTGGAGCGGCGAGACCGTCAACGAAAGCGGTATCGCCGACGATGCGCATGTGATCATGTCCGATGCTAGCTTCGAGGCCTGGCTGGGAGAGAACCTGAGCCAGTCGGCCCAGCCCCTGGTCCAGGTCTGCGATCTCTGGATTCCCTACGACAGCATTCCGGCCGAGGCCGCCAGGCCCATGCCGGTTCTGCCCCAGCCCACCCAACCTACGCCGGTGCCTGCACTGGGCCTGAGGCGGCACTGGCCCGCATCGCTGCGCAAGCTGCGCCATCCCATGGACCCGCTGTGCAACCCACACTGGCAGCTGATGCTGGGCGAGGCGCCGCAGCCCTGGCTGGTCGATGAAAACCACGGCCTGGTCTGGCGCGCCGATGCCCAGGCGTTTGCGCTCTATGCGTGTTCCAGCCAGGAAGACAGCAGCCAGGCCAGCTTGCGCCTGGCGGTCTGGAGCATGGAGCGCGGCTGGCAGCAGTGGCCCGAGCTGCTGCCCGAAGACCGCAAACCCTGGGCTCTGGGGCTGTTCTCGCCGCACGATGAAGCATCGACCCAGGGGCCGCAGCTGAGCTGGTCCGACGAGCTGGTGCTGCAAAGGGTGGAGCTGGATACGCCGCAGACCGAGCGTCTGCACGACGGCACCAGCCTCAGCTGTGCCATGAGCGAGGTAGAGGTCTGTGCGGGCCATAGGGCCGATGGCCTGCCCCTGATCAAGCCTTCGCTGCACGTGGCGTTCGACTGGCTGCGCGATCCGGCCCAGCCCGCGCTATGGCGTGCGCAAAGCGATGCGCTCAAGGGGCAGCGCCTGATCTGGACCCTGGCCAAGCCCGCGAGAGAAGAGAGCGGCGAAACCGCGGCCTATAACCTGCAATGGGGCGAGCGGCATCTGCCCGGCACCTGGGCGCTGGAGCATCTGCTGGTGCAGGGCCGCTGGGCGATTCTCATGCCCCACGGGCGCGCGCCCATCCGCGGCGGCAGCGGCAGCCTGCAGGTCTGGGATGGCGAGCGGCTGCAGGCGGTGGACCTGCCCTGGCCCGTGGTGCGGCTGTCGGCCGTGCCCGCGCCGCGCGGCGGCATGGCCGCACGCGTGCGTGTGATGGCGCTGACGGCCAGTCTGGCCGACAAGGACTGGGATCCGGCCACGGCCTCCTGGCGCTGGCCTTTGCAATCCGTCTCGGCCAGCCATCTGGCGCGGCCGGACTGGAGGCCGCTGTACAGCGAGCGCGAGCTGGCTCCCGATGCCCAGGGCCGCTGGCAGCTGCTGCCGCGCTGGCGCTCCGTGCGCCAGATCCAGCATCCCTGTGCCGATGGCGACTATGTCTGGCGCGACGAGGTCCGCGGCGACACCCTATGGTGGTGGGGTGGGGTGCACGAGGGCGTCAACAACTACTGGCAGCAGAACTCGCCGCGCATCGACGGCGTGGCCATGACGCGCAGCGGCACCGCGTTCTGCGGCGTTGGCCCCTGTGCCTGCCCCCATCCTTCGGGCGAGGGCTGGGCCATGCTGGAGCTGCAGCAAAGCCGCTATGGCGAGCTGGGTCTGTGGCATCTGCACTGGCTCAACCCCGTGGAAAAGGAAGTCCGCACGCTGGAGCTCAGGGCGCGCATGCCTGTGCTGCAGGCCTGGGATGCGCAAGGCCTGCACTGGCAGGATCTGCCCGCGCCGGACGCCGATGCCGTGGATGGCGGTACGCCGGCCACGGAGAGCAAGCCGCGCCAGCTGATCGTTCCCCAGGCCTGGCAGCGCGCTGCCGTGGAGCAACTGCGCCAGGGCATGAACGGCCTGTGGCTGCGCAAGCAGGACCTGCGCTATGCGGAGACCTTGCTGGGTCAGGACGATTGCCCGTGGAAGAGTTGATCCCCTGAGCCGCTTTGCGGCTTCCCTCGGAGGGGGCGGCAGCTTTGCGGCGGGGCGGCCCTTGCCTGTCGCCCCTGACCTGGGCCCGGCTTGATTGAGGTTCTGTTGGTGTTTGCGAACAGTCCTGGTGGGCGTTACTGGCGGGCGGTGCGCACGTTGGCGGGCAGGGCGCCCGGATGGCTGGTGCGGAAGGGATTGATATCCAGGCCGCCGCGGCGCGTGTAGCGCGCGTAGACGGCCAGCTTGATGGGCCGGCAGCGGGTCCAGATGTCCATGAAGATGCGTTCCACGCACTGCTCGTGGAATTCGTTGTGGTTGCGGAAGCTCACCAGATACTGCAACAGGCCCTCCTGCTCGATCTGCGCGCCGCTGTACTGGATCTGCACGCTGCCCCAGTCGGGCTGGCCGGTGACCAGGCAGTTGCTCTTGAGCAGATGGCTGACCAGGGTTTCATTGACCGGGGCTTCGTCATGGTTGGCGCGCAGCAGCTCGGGAGCCGGGGTGTACTGCGTGCATTCCACGTCGAGGCGATCCAGC
>JAFAIY010000631.1 GCA_019236485.1 Comamonas sp.
AGGCCGTGCCCACGCAGCAGCAGCCCACGCCCAGCTGCGATTTCAAGAGCGGCCAGATCATTCTGCAGCAGCCCATAGAGCGCGAGCAGATGAGCAAGCTGCTGCAGACCGGCAAGACCGATCTGCTCGAGAAGTTCGTCTCCAACCGCACGCGCCGCAACTTCAAGGCCTTCCTGGTCTGGGATGCCGCCGCGGGCAAGGTCAACTTTGAGTTCGAGCAGCGCGAAGGCAAATACCCTGCGCGCAAGACCAGCGGCGCAGCAGCTGCCAAAACTACAGCAGCTGCTGCGAAGAAAACCAGCGCTGCTGCCAAGAAGACCGCTGCCAAAACAACCAGGGCCGCCGCCGTCAAAAAGCCGCGCACCGTGAGCGCCACGCTCAAGCCCAGCGCCGAACTGGCTGCAGTGATCGGCAACGAGCCCACCTCGCGCCCCGACGTGATCAAAAAGCTCTGGGACTACATCAAGGCCAACGGCCTGCAGGACGCCAAGGACAAGCGCGCCATCAATGCCGATGCCAAGCTCAAGCCGGTGTTCGGCAAGGACCAGATCAGCATGTTCGAGCTGGCCGGCATCGTCGGCAAGCATGTGAGCTGAGTCCGGCGACGCCTCACCAAGCCTCCGCTTGCAAGCCAAGCCGGAGGCTTTTTTATCGCGGCGCCGGACCGGGTAACACCCATGACATGGCCCGGCCGCGGCAATCCGCTATAAGCATGTTATGCACACTCAGAACGACCTGCCTGCGGCCACCGCGCCGGCCCCGCACCACAGCCGCCCCATAGCGCTTTCGGGCGCTTCGAATTTTCGCGATCTGGGTGGCTACAAGGGCCTGGACGGGCGCAGCCTGCAATGGCGCAAGCTGTACCGCTCCGCCCATCTGGCCCATCTGACGGCGGAGGATCTGGCCCGGCTGCGCGCCCTGGGCGTCACGCGCAGCGCGGATTTTCGCGGCCTGGGCGAAAGCCAGCATCTGTCCTATGCCTGGCCCCATATCGAGCGCCATGCGCTGGTGGTCGAGCCCACGGTGGTCCAGCGCGCCCAGTCCATGCTGGGCCAGGGCCGGGCCCTCACGGCCCGCGACACCGAGGAGCTGATGCACGACACCTACCGCAGCTTTGTGCATGTCTACGGCCAGCGCTTTGCGCAGTTCTTCGAGCTGCTGCAGGCCAGCGACGCACCGCTGGTCTTCCACTGCACGGCGGGCAAGGACCGCACGGGCTGGGCCGCGGCCCTGCTGCTGACGGCGCTGGGCGTGGATGAGGAGCAGATCATGGACGACTATCTGCTGACCAACCAGCTGTTCAAGCGCCCCACCCAGCTGTATGGCGATATGTCCGAAGAGGTGCTCGATGCCCTGTGGCGCGTCCAGCCCTCGTATCTGATGGCCTCGGTGGATGCCGTGCGCGCCCAGCATGGCAGCGTGGACAGCTACCTCACCCGGGTTCTGGGCGTGGACGGCTCGGCGCGCGCACGCCTGGCCGAGCTGTATCTGGAGGCCTGAGAAAAATTGATAGCTGCAGACGCTCTCTGCAGGCTGGCTGGAGCGTGTTTGCGCCATAACCGCCGCCGGGGCCGGGAAATCCCCAGGCCGCTACCATGGGCCATGGCCCGCCGCTGGTGCGGGCAGGGAGATGCACTATGCGCAAATGGCTTATCACGGCCGCCGCCATGCTGGCGCTGACGGCCTGCTCGGGCACCATGCCGTCCTCGTCGAACTCCGGCAGCGCCAGCGGCGTCGAAGTTTTCGGCACCGTGGACTCGGGCGTCAGCCGCACCTGGTAGGTCCGCCCGGACGCAAAAAAGCCCGCAGCGCCTTGGCGCTGCGGGCTTTTTGATTTTTGGCCGCTCAGCGGCTCACATTGGCATCGGCCACGGTGAGCGCGGTCATGTTCACGATGCGGCGCACCGTGGTGCTTGGGGTGAGCACATGCACGGGCTTGGCGGCACCGAGCAGCACCGGGCCGATGGCGATGCCGCCGCCGGCCGCCTGCTTGAGCAGGTTGTAGCTGATATTGGCCGCGTCGATATTGGGCAGCACCAGCAGGTTGGCATCGCCCAGCAGCGTGCTGTTGGGCATGAGCTTGCTGCGGCTCTTGCCGTCCAGAGCCACGTCGCCGTGCATCTCGCCATCCACCTCCAGCCAGGGGGCCTGCTGGCGCAGCAGGTCCAGGGTCTGGCGCATCTTGACGGCGCTGGGCTGGTTGCTGGAGCCGAAGTTGCTGTGCGACAGCAGCGCGGCCTTGGGCTTGATGCCGAAGCGCATCATTTCCTCGGCGGCCATGATGGTGATCTCGGCCAGTTGCTCGGCGGATGGGTCGTAGTTCACATGGGTGTCGACCAGGAACACCTGACGCTCGGGCAGCAGCAGACCGTTCATGCAGGCATAGGTGGCCACGCCGGTGCGCTTGCCTATCACCTGATCGATGTAGTTCAGGTGCACATTGGTGTTGTTCCAGGTGCCGCAGATCAGACCGTCGACCTCGCCCTTGTGCAGCAGCATGGAGCCGATCAGCGTCAGGCGGCGGCGCATTTCGATCTTGGCAATGGGCTCGGTGATGCCCTTGCGCTCCGTCATGCGGTGGTAGGTCTTCCAGAAGTCGCGGTAGCGCTCGTCATGCTCGACGTTGACCACATCGTAGTCGGCACCTTCCTTCAGGCGCAGGCCGAACTTCTCGATGCGCTGGGCAATGATGGTCGGGCGGCCGATCAGCGTGGGGCGGGCGATGCGCTCGTCGACCACGATCTGGGCCGCGCGCAGGATGCGCTCTTCCTCGCCCTCGGCATAGGCCACGCGCTTCTTGGCGGACTTCTTGGCGGCCATCACGATGGGCTTCATCATCGTGCCCGAGGCATAGACGAAGGTCTTCAGATGCTCGCGGTAGGCGTCCATGTCCTGGATGGGGCGCTGGGCCACACCGGCATCGGCCGCAGCCTGGGCCACGGCGGGTGCCACGATCAGCATCAGGCGCGGATCGAAGGGCTTGGGAATCAGGTATTCGGGGCCGAAGCTCAGCACCTCGCCCACATAGGCGGCGGCCACTTCCTCGGACTGCTCGGCCTGGGCCAGTTCGGCAATCGCGTGCACGCAGGCGATCTCCATCGAGGTGGTGATGGTGGTCGCACCGCAGTCCAGCGCACCGCGGAAGATGTACGGGAAGCACAGGACGTTGTTGACCTGGTTGGGGTAGTCCGTGCGGCCCGTGGCGATGATGGCGTCGTCGCGCACCGCCTTCACGTCTTCGGGAATGATTTCGGGGTTGGGGTTGGCCAGCGCGAAGATGATGGGCTTGGCCGCCATCTTCCTGACCATGTCCTGCTTGAGCACATTGCCGGCCGACAGGCCCAGGAAGGCGTCGGCGCCCTCGATCACCTCGCCCAGGGTGCGCAGCTCGGTCTTCTGCGCAAACAGCGCCTTGTCCGGGTCCATGAGCTCGGTGCGACCCTCATAGACCACGCCGGCGATATCGGTCACGAACACGTTCTCGCGCTTCAGGCCTACTTCCAGCAGCAGGTTCAGACAGGCCAGGGCCGCCGCGCCGGCGCCCGAGGCCACGAGCTTGATCTCTTCGATCTTTTTGCCCGCCACCTTGAGCGCATTGACCATGGCGGCGGCCACGGTGATGGCCGTGCCATGCTGGTCGTCGTGGAAGACGGGGATGTTCATGCGCTTGCGCAGCTCGCGCTCCACGAAGAAGCATTCGGGGGCCTTGATGTCTTCCAGGTTAATGGCGCCGAAGGTGGGCTCCAGCGCGGCAATCACGTCGACCAGCTTCTGCGGGTCCTTTTCGTTGATCTCGATGTCGAACACATCGACGCCGGCGAACTTCTTGAACAGCACGCCCTTGCCTTCCATCACGGGCTTGGAAGCCAGC
>JAFAIY010000122.1 GCA_019236485.1 Comamonas sp.
GAGCGTGGAGGCCATGAAGACCGGGGCCATAGAGTTTCTGACCAAGCCTTTCCGCGATCAGCATCTGCTTGACGCCATACAGCAGGGCATTGCGCTGGACCGCCAGCGCCGCGCGCAGGACGCGCAGCTGCAGGAGCTGCGCCAGCGCTGGGAGTCGCTGTCCGGCGGCGAGCAGGCCGTGGTCACGGGTGTGGTGCGCGGCCTGCTCAACAAGCAGATCGCTGCCGAGCTGGAGGTCAGCGAGATCACCGTCAAGGTGCGGCGCGCCCAGGCCATGCGCAAGATGCAGGCCGGTTCGCTGGCCGAGCTGGTGCGCGTGCTGGAGCGCTTGGATATTCGCTGACCCTCGGGCAACGCCGGCGGTGAGCGCTTCGGTGATTGTGAGTCTGGTGCTCTTTTTGCAGGAGCTTTTGGCGCTTTGAATGCCATGGGTTTGAAGAGAAACCAGGCTGAACTTCTTATGTGACAAGCGTAGGCAGCTATTGTTTACGCTGGCTCAATCCTCGGCACTGGCGTTCCAGAAGGCTTGCAGCACGCCGGTCTCGGCTTCCAGGCGGGCCATGATCTGGTCCAGCTCGTCGGCGTCCACCGCGGTGGCATAAAGCGTGGCCTCGATCTCGGCCTCGCTCTGGCCGAAGGGGTGCTGGTCTATGTCGCGCACCGGGTAGCTGGCGGCCTCCAGCCATTCGACCAGTTGCTCGCGCACCTCGGACTGGCGCTCGCGCCGGCAGATCACATAGACCGTATAGCTGGCCTCGCTGAACTCTTCCTGCACCGGCTGGCGGTTGATGCGGTTGACCACGGGGCGCAGCAGAGTGTTTGCGGCCAGCACGAACAGCGCCGCCAGCACGGCCTCGGGCAGCAGCTTGGCGCCCGCACAGCAGCCTACGGCCGCGGACCCCCAGAGCGTGGCCGCGGTGTTCAGGCCCGAGACGTTGGCCCCTTCCTTCATGATCGCGCCCGCGCCCAGAAAGCCTATGCCCGAGACCACATAGGCGATCACCTGCATGGGACTGGGCGAGCCGCCGTAGAGCGCCTGAAAGCGCATCGCCAGATCGACGAACACGGCCGCGCCCACTGCCACCAGGGTGTTGGTGCGCAGCCCCGCCGTGCGTTGGCGCACCTGGCGCTCGAAGCCTATCAGGGCGCCAAGCGTGAAGGCCAGCAGCAGGCTGGCCAGGGTGCTCAGCGTGGACAGAAGATCGAGATCGGGCCATTGGTTCATATAGCTTCCTTGCTTGGTGGCTACCAGCCGAAGCGGCGGATGTAGACGCGCTTGAGCCGCGTGGCCAGCACGGCATAGCCCAGCAGAATGGTCGCCAGCAGCGGCCAGTACAGCGGCGGCAGCGCCTGCAGCTTGAAGTCGCCGGCCAGCGGCCCCATGGGCAGGAACACGCCCATGGCCATGATGGCCGCCGTGGTGGCCAGCAGCGGCCAGGCGGCGCGGCTCTGGATGAAGGGCAGGCGCGGCGTGCGGATCATGTGCACGATCAGGGTCTGGGTGAGCAGGCCGACCACGAACCAGCCAGACTGGAACAGGGTTTGCTGTGCGGGTGTGTTTGCCCCGAAGATCCACCACATCATGCCGAAGCACAGCAGGTCGAACAGCGAGCTCAGCGGGCCGAAGTAGAGCATGAAGCGGCCGATATCCCCGGGATTCCAGCGCAGCGGCTTGCTGATCAGTTCCTCGTCCACATGGTCGAAAGGGATGGCGATCTGCGAGATGTCGTACAGCAGGTTCTGCACCAGCAGCTGCAGCGGCAGCATGGGCAGAAAAGGTAGAAAGACCGAGGCGATCAGCACCGAGAACACATTGCCGAAGTTGGAGCTGGCCGTCATGCGCAGGTACTTGAGCATATTGCTGAAGGTACGGCGGCCCTCGAGCACGCCTTGCTCCAGCACCATCAGGCTTTTCTCGAGCAGGATGATGTCGGCGGCCTCCTTGGCGATGTCCACGGCGCCATCCACGCTGATGCCGATGTCGGCGGCGCGCAGCGCGGGCGCATCGTTGATGCCGTCGCCCATGAAGCCGACCACGCGGCCCTGGTCGCGCAGCGCATGCACGATGCGCTCCTTGTGCAGCGGTGTCAGCCGCGCGAAGAGCCGGTGCTTGTGCACCGCGGCGTTCAGCGCGGCCTGGCTCATGCGCTCTATCTGCGGGCCGGTCACGGGCGTGCCGCAGGCCAGGCCCACCTGCTCGCAGACGCGGGCGGCCACCAGCTCGTTGTCGCCGGTCAGTACCTTGACGTCTACGCCGTGTGCGGCCAGCGCCTGCAGCGCAGGGGCCGTGGACTCTTTGGGCGGATCGAGAAAAGCGATATAGCCGGCCAGGGTCAGCCCGGCCTCGTCGGCCACGCCATAGCTGCAGGCGGACAGTGGGGCAGCTGGCAGCTGGCGGCTGGCCACGGCCACCACGCGCAGGCCCTGGGCGTTGAGCCCCTGGGTCACGGCGCGCACGCGCGCCAGCATGGCCGCGTCCAGCGCCACGCTGGCCTCACCGTCGCGCACCTGGGTGCACACGGCCAGCATTTCCTCGACCGCGCCCTTGCATACCAGCAGCGTATCGCCGGCGCAGTCCCGGCCGCCGCCGGGGCGCAGCAGCACGGACATGCGGCGGCGCTCGAAGTCGAACGGGATCTCGTCCACCTTGCGCCACGCGGCTTCGAGACCGGGCTCGGGCCGCAGCTGCATATGTTCGATGACGGCGCGGTCCAGCAGATTCTTCAAGCCGGTCTGGTGGTAGCTGTTGAGCCAGGCCAGCTGCAGCGTCTCCTGCGACTCCTTGCCGAAAACATCGGTGTGGCGCTCCAGCACGATGCGGTCCTGGGTCAGCGTGCCGGTCTTGTCGGTGCACAGCACATCCATGGCGCCGAAGTTCTGGATGGCGTCGAGCCGCTTGACGATGACTTTCTGCCGCGATAGCACCACGGCACCCTTGGCCAGGGTGGAGGTCACGATCATGGGCAGCATCTCGGGCGTGAGTCCCACGGCCACCGACAGCGCGAAGAGCAAGGCCTCCATCCAGTCGCCCTTGGCGAAGCCGTTGAGCAGCAGCACCAGCGGCACCATCACCAGCGCAAAGCGGATCAGCAGCCAGGAGACGCTGTTGACCCCGGCCTGGAACGAGGTGGGCGCGCGGTCCGTGGCCACGGCGCGGTGCGCGAGCTGGCCGAAGTAGGTCCGGTTGCCGGTGCTGACCACCACGGCCGTGGCCACGCCGGAGACCACGTTGGTGCCCATGAACAGCAGATTGCTCTGCTCGAGAATGCTTTCGGACAGTTGGCGGCGCTCGCTGAACTTCTCCACCGGCAGCGATTCGCCCGTCATCGCGGCCTGGGCCACGAACAGGTCCTTGGCCGTCAGCACGCGGCAGTCGGCCGGCACCATGTCTCCGGCAGACAGCAGGATATGCTCGCCCGGCACCAGCTCCTGCATGGGTACTTCGATGTGCCGGGCCGGGTGGCGCGAATGCACATGGGCGCCGAAGTAGCGCTCCGCCACTTCGGCAGCCTCGGTGCCCTGGTCGCGCCGCAGCACCGTGGCGGTGCTGCCCACCATGGCCTTGAGCCGTTCGGCGCTGCGCTGCGAACGCCCTTCCTGTACGAAGCGGATCAGCGTGGACAGCAGGACCATGGCGCCTATGATGCTGGTGGCCTGAAGATCCTGGCTCAGGTACGACACCAGGGCCAGCACTGTCAGCAGCAGGTTGAAGGGGTTGCGGTAGCACTGCCACAGGTGCTGCCACCAGGGCAGCGGCTTTTCGTGCTCCACCTCGTTGGGACCAAAGCGGCGTAGGCGCTCGGCAACCTCGGAGGCGCTCAGGCCGTCCTCATTGGACTGAAGTACCACCAATACGCTGGGCACATCGTTGCAGGCGGCGCGCCATAGCGCGCGCGTGAGCTGCTTGGGCACGGATCCGGGACTGTGTGCCATGTCCGGCAGCGGGCTGCGGCGAAACAGCCGCAGATTGTGGCGGCGACGCAGAAAGCCGCCAAACCAGGAGGTGAGAAATTGCATGGCTGTTCCTTGCGGGGCTCTGCGCAAACCTTCGTGAGGCGCTGTCCGCGCCAGGTTGTCGCACCCGGGCCGGCCGGGGTGGCGCCGGGCTGCGGGCAGCCGGGCCTGAAGTCATGAGAAAGCGGGGAAGCGGGCGTAGCCCGGCAGCGCTCAGCTGCGGGCGTGGGTGCCGGTATCGCGCCAGGCCAGCAGGCTCCAGCTCAGGTGGCGCACGGGCTTCGCGGGAGGCAGTGCAATACCCAGCGGGCGCAGCTTTTCGCACAGGGTGCGCGGCAGGTGGCACAGCACGGCATGGCGGTCATCGCTGGACAGCAGGCTCAGGGCGTCGGCGGCGGTACGGGGCGAGCAGCCGGCCACGGCGCCGGAGAAAGCGGGCAGGCCGTAGGTGGCCAGCAGGATGCGAATCTGGCGCACATCGCGCGAGAGCAGGGCGGTGCGCAAGGCGATATGCAGTTGTTGACGGGTCATGGGGGTCTCCTGAAAGCTGCGGGTCCAGCCGGAGTCCTCGCATGCGTCAGGCGATGGAGGGCCTCCAGGCAGCAGCCGGATGGTGGGGATGGGAAAGCAGGGGGCTTGGCAGACGGTTCACAGCGCATGAGCGCTTACTAGGGGCAGGGTCCATGGCCTTTTCTCCGTTGGTGGGGAAATGTGTGCAAGATTCGCCTTTGGAACCCTGCGCACCCGATGGCTGAATTGTCCTGTGTTATCCCGGCGGTACGGCGCTTTCCGAGGGAAAGCTGGCCTATACCTTGGTGTATGGGATATGGCCGATAGATGCCTGGCGGACGCTTACCAAAGCTTCATGATCAGCGCCGTCATCACCAGATAGCGCAGAAACTTGCCCACGGCCATATAGGCCACGCAGGGCCAGAACGGCAGGCGCAACCAGCCGGCCACGGCGCACAGCGGGTCGCCGACTATGGGCAGCCAGCTCAGCAGGCAGGCCTTGGCGCCGAAGCGGCGCAGCCAGTAGCGGGCCTGGCGGTGAAAGCGGGATTGATTGTGGGGCGCGGTGCGGGCCGGCGGCGATGGCTGGTCTTGGTGTCTGCGGGCTCGGGCCAGCTCCCAGGCCCGGTGCGCGCCCAGGCCGGTCCACCAGCTGATGGCTCCGCCCACGGTGTTGCCGGCCGTGGCCACCAGGATGGCGGGCCAGAACAGCTGCGGGCTGAGCGTGACCAGACCCGCCACGGCGGGCTCGGACCCCAGCGGCAGCAGCGTGGCCGACACCAGGGCCACGATGAACACCGTAGTCAAACCGAACTGCGGCAGGGCCAGCCATTGCAGCAGCTGATGCATCCAAGCTTCCATAGGGCGGCTAGTGTAGGCTGCGGCACAATCTCGGCGCGCACCAATATCCTGCCAGCGCAATGGCGTATGGTGTCGCTCCAGGAGGAATGGACATGCGCTTTGGCCCGAGATGGGGATTGGCTTGCGCTGCCTTGCTGTTGATAGCAGGCTGCGCGCAGAACATGGGTGCGACAGCACCGCAGAAAGTGACGGCGGCGGCGCCGGCCAGGGCCGCGGCCGACCTGGTGCCGCTGGCCACGCTGGCGCCGGGCGTGAGGCAGGACATGCGCTATGCGAGCAGCCACAATTTCATGGGGCGGCCCGTGGCCGGATATGAGGCCGGCGTCTGCTGGCTCAGCCGTGCCGCGGCCCAGTCGCTGGCCGAGGTGCAGCAGGAGCTGGCCGGTGACGGCCTGGCTCTCAAGGTCTACGACTGCTATCGCCCCCAGACCGCGGTGAACGATTTCGTGCGCTGGGGCCGGGACCTGGCCGACCAGAAGAACAAGGATATGTACTACCCGCGCGTGCCCAAGAACGAGCTGTTCAAGCGCGGCTATATTGCCGAGAAGTCGGGCCACAGCCGCGGCAGCACGGTGGACATGACACTGGTGGCCGTCGATGCCGAGCGTGCCAGCAAGCGGGTGCGCGGCCCGCTGGCCGACGGTGTCGAGGTGGACATGGGCACGCCGTTCGACCTGTTCGACGAGCAGTCCCATACCGACAATCCCCAGCAGTCTCCCGACGTCCAGCACAACCGGCGCTGGCTGCGCGCGCTGATGCAGCGCCATGGCTGGAAGAATCTGCCCGAGGAGTGGTGGCATTACACGCAGGTCGGCGAGCCCTATCCCGAGCAGTACTTCGACATGCCGGTGAAGAAGAACTAGGGCGGGTTCAGGACCCCGGGGCGGCGATAGTGAGCATGCTTGCGGGGTGATGGCGAGTTTTTGCGACTGCTGAAATTTTGGGCAGGTATAATCCGGCCCTCTTTTCCTGCGCCCGGGCTGCGGCCGGCTTTGATGGCCGCCGCGGCCAACCCTTT
>JAFAIY010000129.1 GCA_019236485.1 Comamonas sp.
TGTCATGCTGGCCCTGGCCCAGCTTGCGCCAGAACTGCTGGTAGGCCGCGCTTTGCCGCTCGTGCGGCGGCACAAAGATCCCGTGGTGCTGGCCCACCACCTCGGCCAGCGTATAGCCCATGGTCTGCAGAAACAGCGGATTGGCCGTGAGTATGGTGCCGTTCAGGTCGAACTCTATGATGGCCTGGACCTTGGCGATGGCCTCGAGCTGGCCGTGCGCATCGGCCTCGCGCTGCTGCTGGGCGGTGATGTCGATTGCATATTTGACGACCTTGCAGGGCCGGCCCTGAGAGTCGAGGATGGGGTTGTAGCTGGCCTGCAGCCACACCTCCTGCCCCTGGCTGTCGATGCGGCGGTAACGGCCGCTGTCATGTTCGCCCGCGGCCAGGCGCTGCCAGAACGCGGCATAGGCGGGCGAGTTGCGGGTCTCCTCGTCCACGAATATGCGGTGATGCCGGCCGATGATCTGCTCCGCGCTATAGCCCATGGTGCGCAGGAAATTGTCGTTGGCCGCAAGCACATGGCCTTGCAGATCGAACTCGATCACGGCCTGGACCTGGTCCAGCGCCGCCAGCTTGCCCAGCATGTCGCTGCGTTGCTGCTTGTGGCGCAGCTGGTCCCAGAGGCCACGGTGCAGAAAACCGGTCATGAAGCGCTCCCTTCGCCGTTCACGGAGGCTCAATGGTTGATTTGCTTCAAGATGTTTCACGTAGGACAAGGCTGAATCTTGCATCCGTGCGGCACAGGCGCCGCCCGGTTCCCGCCGGTGGCATGATGCGTCCATGCCCTGCTGGATAGACACCCATTGCCATCTCGATGCCGCCGAGTTCGAGGCGGACCGCGACGCGGTGCGCGCCGCCGCCAGAGCGGCGGGGGTCGCGCATCTGGTGATTCCCGCGGTGCAGCGCAGCCATTGGCCCCAGGTCGTGGCCCTGGCGCGGCGCCATGGCGACAGCTATGCGCTGGGCATACATCCGCTGTATACGCCGCTTGCCCAGGAGGCCGATATTGCGGCCCTGCGCGAGGCCCTGCGGCAGCATAGGGACGATCCGCGGCTGGTGGCGGTAGGCGAGATAGGCCTGGACTTTTTCGTGCCCGGACTGGATGCGCAGAAACAGATCTGGTTCTACGAGCAGCAGCTGAGGCTGGCGCGGGAGTTCGGCCTTCCCGTCATCCTGCATGTGCGCAAGAGCAGCGACCGCCTGCTCAAGGCCTTGCGCGCAGGCAAGCCCGTGGGAGGCATAGCCCATGCCTTCAACGGCAGCGCGCAGCAAGCGCAGGCCTTTATCGACCTGGGCTTCAAGTTGGGTTTCGGCGGCGCCGTGACCTATGAGCGCGCGCTCAAGCTGCGCGAGCTGGCGGCCAGTCTGCCGCTGGAGGCCCTGGTCATGGAGACCGATGCCCCCGACATTCCGCCGCACTGGCTCTACACCACGGCCGAGCAGCGCGCGGCCGGTCTGGCCCAGGGCCGCAACAGCCCCGAGCAGCTGCCGCGCATCGCGGCGCAGGTGGCGCAGCTGCGCGGCATCTCCGCGGAACAGCTGGCCGCGGCGAGCAGCGCCAATGCGCGTGCGGCACTCCGCGGCCTGCCGGCGCTGGCCTAGCCGGGGCCAGGCATCAAGTGAAGCGCGGGTTCCTGCATGAAATCCGTCTTGAGGCATTGCCGATCAAGCGCAAGCTGCTCCTTTTTTGAATGCCTTGGCGCAGCGCGGGTGCATACCGCCTGGGCGACAATCGGCCATGTCCCTGGATTCCATTTCTGCCCCCGGCCTGCGCAGGCAAGGCCTGGCCGCCGTGGCCGACGCACGCACGCGAGCCCTGGTGCTGGGCAGCTTTCCGGGTGAGCGCTCGCTGCAGCTGCAGCAGTACTATGCCCATCCGCAAAACCAGTTCTGGCCGCTGTTGCAGGCTTTGTGGCCGCAGCATCTGCAGCCGCCGCGCGAGGATTACGCGGGCCGCTGCGAATGGCTGCTGGCGCGCGGCCTGGGCCTGTGGGATGTGTATGCGAGCTGCGAGCGCGAGGGCAGCCTGGACAGCGCGATTCGCGCGGCCGCGGCCAATGATTTTGCCGGGCTGCGCCGGCGCTGCCCGGACCTGAGGCTGGCGTTGCACAACGGCGCCGAAAGCTTCAAGCATGCGCGCCAGACCCAGGCCCTGGGGCTGGTCGCCATCAAGCTGCCATCGACCAGCCCGGCCAATGCCGGCTGGTCATTCGAGAAAAAACTGCAGGCCTGGCGCGAGGCGCTTGCCGGCCACGGCCTGCTTTGAGGATTGGTGAGAAACGTGATTCGTAAAACCCGTGGCGGAGCCAAGCCCGCGCAAGACAAGAATGCCGCCAGCCCGCAGGAGCTGCCCGAAGTCAGCGTCTCCGACGACGGCGATGTGCGCTATCTGCACCTGGGCACACCCTGGGTCCAGGGCTCGATGCGCATCAAGGACCCGTTCGATATCGATCTCGAATATGTGCAGCGCATGATGGGCTGGCTGCTGTTTGCCGAGCCTGCCTCGGTGGCGCAGAAACATGCGATGCAGCTGGGCCTGGGGGCGGCCGCCATCACCAAGTTCTGCCACAAGAAGCTGCGCATGAAGACCACGGCCGTCGAGCTCAATCCCCAGGTGCTGGCCGTGTGCCGCAGCTGGTTCAAGCTGCCGCCCGACAGCAGCACGCTCAAGGTGATGCTGGCCGACGCGGCCCAGGAAATCAAGAAGCCCGAATGGCAGGGCACGGTGGACGCGCTGGCGGTGGACCTGTACGACCACGAGGCGGCGGCTCCGGTGCTGGACAGCGCCGAGTTCTATGCCGACTGCCGCAATCTGCTGACCGAGGACGGCATCATGACCGTCAACCTGTTTGGCCGCTCGTCCAGCTTCGACAAAAGCCTGGACCAGATGGCCCAGGCTTTTGGCGAGGACGCGCTCTGGGCTTTCAGGCCCACGCGCGAAGGCAATACCGTGGTCCTGGCCCAGCGTACGCCGCGTGTGCTGCAGGGGGCTGAGCTGGAGGCGGCCTGCGATCGCGTCCAGTCCCGCTGGGACCTGCCCACGGCCCGCTGGGCCAAGGTGTTCGTGCCGGCCCGCGATGCCGGCGCCGGCTCCAAGCCGGCCAAGCCCAAGGCTGGCAGAGCGGCCTGATTGCAAAGCCGGTGTAAAGCCGGCTTCGTGGATATTGAGCCGCGCGGATTTGTGCCGATGATCCGTGCTTGACGATCAGCGCCATTTTTTCCAGCTCCTCGGGCTCGGCCGCCACGGCCGCCAGCACTGCATCGCGCATCCAGCAGCTGCAAAAGCAGATCCAGGATGCGGGCAACGAACTCAAGCAGGTCGCGAGCAGCGACGCGGACGCCGAGACCAAGCAGCGCCAGACGCAGCTGCTGCAGGCCAAGATCCAGATGCTGCAGGCGCAGATCGCGGCCTTGCAGAACCAGCAGGCGCTGGAGGCACAGAAGTCTGCGCAGCGCGCGGCAGAGCCGCAGGGCACGGCAGCGGTCCAGCGCCGCAGCGGCGGCAGCCTGGGCGGCCTGGTGGACGAATACGTCTGAGCTGGATCAGCCAGGCCGGTGCCTGGGGCCGGCTTTACACGGCCGCCGCGCTGCGGGCGCGCCCGAGGGTTTACATTCGGAACAGTTTTGTTGCCGCATGTCCGCCATGTCACTGACCGAAGCCAGTTTTTCCCAGTCCACCAAGCCGGCCCTGCATCAGGGGCCGCTGGATTGGCGCCTAGTGGTGCAGTGGCTGCAGCAGGACGGCGTGATCAGCGCCCAGGAGGCGCAGCGCACGGTGGCCCGCTGCTCGGCCGCCGAAAGCGCGCAGCTGCCGCTGGTGCGCCTGGCCAATGTGGGGGTGGTAAGCCTTCAGAGCGGCCGCCCGCTCGATCTGGAGAGCCTGACCCAGTACCTGGCCCAGCGCAGCGGCCTGGCCTATCTGCGCATCGATCCGCTGCGTGTGGATGTGGGCCGGGTGGGCGAGGTCATGAGCGCCAGCTATGCCGAGCGCCACAAGGTGCTGCCCGTACAGGTCAGCGCCAAGGAGGTGGTGATCGCCACGGCCGAGCCCTTCATCACCGACTGGGTCGGCGAGGTCGAGCGCCAGGCCCGCCGCAGCGTGCGCTGCGTGGTGGCCAATCCCCTGGATATCAAGCGCTACACGGCCGAGTTCTTCGCTCTGGCCAAGTCCGTGCGCGCGGCGGAGAAAGCCGGCGGCGCCGCGGTTGCGGCCAGCTTCGAGCAGCTGGTGGAGCTGGGCAGGAGCAACAAGCAGCTCGATGCCAACGACCAGGGCGTGGTCAGGGTGGTGGACTGGCTGTGGCAGTACGCGTTCGACCAGCGCGCCAGCGACATCCACCTGGAGCCCAGGCGCGAGCAGGGCGTGATCCGCTTTCGCATCGACGGCGTGCTGCACCCGGTCTACCAGATGCCCATGGGCGTGCTGAACGCCATGGTGGCGCGCGTCAAGCTGCTGGGCCGCATGGACGTGGTGGAAAAGCGCCGGCCGCTGGACGGGCGCATCAAGACCCGCAACCCGCGCGGCGAGGAGGTGGAGATGCGTCTGTCGACGCTGCCCACGGCCTTCGGCGAGAAGATGGTGATGCGCATCTTCGATCCCGAGAACACGGTCAAGAATCTCGATGCCCTGGGCTTCAGCGCCCACGATGCGCAGCGCTGGGAGGAGCTGGTCAAGCGCCCGCACGGCATCATCCTGGTCACCGGCCCCACGGGCTCTGGCAAGACCACCACGCTCTACTCCACGCTCAAGCGCGTGGCGACCGAGGAGGTCAATGTCAGCACGGTGGAGGACCCGATCGAGATGATCGAGGCCAGCTTCAACCAGACCCAGGTCCAGCCCCAGCTGGACTTCAACTTCACCGAAGGCCTGCGCGCGCTGATGCGTCAGGACCCGGACATCATCATGGTCGGCGAGATCCGGGATCTGGCCACGGCCGAGATGGCGGTTCAGGCCGCTCTCACCGGCCACCTGGTGTTCTCCACGCTGCACACCAACGATGCGCCCAGCGCCGTCAGCCGTTTGATGGAGCTCGGCGTGCCCGCCTATCTGATCAATGCCACCCTGCTGGGCGTGCTGGCCCAGCGCCTGGTGCGCACGCTGTGCGCGAGCTGCAAGCAGCGCGATGAAGCGGCCTCGCCCGAGGAGCTGGCCGAAACCGTCAAGCCCTGGAAGCTGAGCGGCAGCTACCAGCCCTACAAGCCCGTGGGCTGCGAAGACTGCCGCATGACGGGCTACCGCGGCCGCATGGGCCTGTACGAGCTGCTGACGGTCACAGAAGCCCTCAAGAAACAGATCCATGAGGCGCCGTCGATGGACGTCCTGCGCCGCCAGGCCGTGCAGGACGGCATGCGGCCGCTGCGCCTGGCCGGGGCTTTGCGCGTGGCCGAGGGCGTGACCACCCTGCCGGAAATCCTGGCCTGCACCCCGTTGATGAGCGAAATCTGAAGCTTCAAAGGTGAGTGTTTGCTCCTGCTTTGATGCAGTTAAATCAAGGGCATCTTTTCCCGTATTTACGGGTGGCAAATCTGTACAAAACGTCGGCACTAGGGTATGCCCTGTGTAGGTGGAATCCACATCAGGTCGGCTTTGTAATGAAACGAAAATCGCCCAGTCGTGATTTCCGTAAGGAGACGTTTTGTGAAAATCAAGAGCCAGAAAGACTTTTTCTCCGGTCTGATGTTCTTGGTCG
>JAFAIY010000158.1 GCA_019236485.1 Comamonas sp.
GGCTCGGCCAGCCAGATCACCCAGCGCTTTGCGCGGGACCGGCGCGAGGCTTTTGACGATGGCTGGAGCGACGAGGCAGAGGAGGCCGCGGCGCTGCCCACCACGCTGGAGTGGGAGCAGGCCAAGTCGGCGCTGAGCCGCCATGGATCGCCCGATCTGCCGTTTCATCTGGGGCTCAACCCCTACAGAGGTTGTGAGCACGGCTGCATTTACTGCTATGCGCGGCCCACGCACAGCTATCTGGGCTATTCGCCGGGGCTGGACTTCGAGACGCGGCTGATCGCCAAGCAGAACCTGCCCGAAGTGCTGCGCGCCGAGCTGTCCCGGCCCAGCCATGTGGCCGCGCCCATCATGCTGGGCTCGGTCACCGACTGCTACCAGCCCGTGGAGCGCGAACTGGGCCTGACCCGTCGCGTGATCGAAGTGCTGGCGCAGGCCAGGCATCCGTTTTCCATAGTCACCAAGGGCAGCGGCATAGAGCGCGATCTGGATCTGCTGGCGCCTCTGGCGCAGCGGCATCTGGTGGCGGTCTATGTCACGCTGACCACGCTGCAGCCCGAGCTTGCGCGCCGGCTCGAGCCGCGCGCCGCCGCACCGCACCGGCGGCTGCGCATGATCCGGACGCTGAGCGAGGCCGGCATACCCGTGGGCGTGAGCCTGGCGCCGCAGATCCCGTTTCTGAACGACGATCTGGAGCAGGTGCTGGCCGCGGCCCATGAGGCGGGTGCCCGCCAGGCTTTCTATGCGGTGCTGCGCCTGCCCTGGGAGGTTGCGCCCCTGTTCGAGGAATGGCTGGGCCTGCATTACCCTGACCGCGCCCAGCGCGTGCTGGAGCGCGTGCGCGATCTGCATGGCATAGACGAGGAGGCCAGGGCCGCAGGCAAGGTCTATGACAGCCGCTTCGGCCAGCGCATGAAGGGCAAGGGGGCCTGGGCCGATATGCTGGCCCAGCGCTTTGCTCTGGCCTGCCGCAAGCTAGGGCTCAATCGCGAGCGCGTCGAGCTGGACTGCAGCCAGTTTCATCCCAGCCGGCTATCGGCGCAGCAAAGCCTGTTCTAGGGGCAGGCATAAGACCGGGCGCTGCGTGCCGTTAGCGCCGAAATGAGGGCAATTCAGGAAATTTTTAATTGGCGCGGCCATGAAATGGAAAATCTGTATGGACAGTGAAAATATATAGAATGGTTCATTAATTCATATCTGATAAGAATATCTGGTGGTTTTTAATAATTATTAAAATTCAATTGATGAAGTTAATTTGGATTTATTTTCAAGAGCGGTTGATTATTTTTTTGCAGATTTATCTGAAATATGCAGCGATGGGAAAACCATAGAGGTCGGAGGCAAAACCATATTTGCCGGATCGCGCCATTTCTTGACATTGCATGCTAGGCCGCGGCGATCCGATGTATCGACTGACTCCCGCGGCAGGGCTTGATGGCCGGGCCTACGCATATACCCGATTGACGCAGATCAATCAAGCTCATACAAAGATGCTGCCGGATCAAGGCTTCTGTTTTTGGATTCACCAGTGGGTTTGCAATGAATCAGCTCAGCGTTCGCAATATCAGCCTCAAGAAATATGCACAGGTGGCAGGCGATCTTGGCATTGATCAGTCACGCATGTTTCGCCAGGTCGGCCTGGAGCCCAGCTGGATGCAGGCCGCGGAAATCCGGGTGCCGGAAACCAATTTTGCGCATTTGTTGCAGACCACCTCCCATGCTGCCGATAATGCGGCCGTGGGCCTGTTAATGGGCGCGCTGTGGAAACTGTCCGATTTCGGCTATCTGAGCCTGGCGCTACAGCATCAGCCCAGTCTGGGCCGGGCGATTGCCACGCTTGCCGAGTATTCGCATCTGCTGAGCAGCACCATCTGCGTCAACGTCGTGCGGCAGAACAATATCGCCATCATCCAGCTACATCTGACCACGGGCCGCGAGCAGCCCGGCCGTCACCCGGTGGAGCTGGGCATGGCGGTTCTGCAGGCCCTGTGCCGCCATCAGCTCGGCAGCCGCTGGAGTCCGATCAGCACGCATTTCACCCATGACGCGCCGTCCAGCACCGTGCAGCACCGGCGCATTTTTGGCTCGGACCTGGTCTTCGATTCCGATTTCGACGGTCTGGTGCTGTCCTGCGCCGACCTGGACCGGCTCAACCCCGGCTATGACGCGAGCATGGAGCAGTATGCGCGCCACTTTCTCGACACCATGGCGCCGGCGCAAGCCCGGACCGATATCGAGCAGCAGGTCAAGCTCGCGATTCAGGCCCTGCTGCCCCATGGCCGCTACAGCATCGCCCAGGTCGCCAGTGCCATGGGTTTCAGCACGCGCTCGCTGCAGCGCAATCTGGAGAGTTCGGGCACCAGCTTTCAGCTGGCGCTGAATGCGGTGCGCAACCAGACCGCCATCCGGGCGCTGAGGAACCCGCGCCTGTCCATCAACGAGGTGGCCATGCAGACCGGTTTTTCCGAGAACAGCTCGTTCACGCGCTGGTTCAATGCGGAATTCAAGCAAAGCCCCAGCAGCTGGCGCACAGCGAATCTGGCCGGCGCCATCGTGAACTGAAGTTCGCTCTAGGCCGGAAAAGCACAAGGCCGGAGCCATGGCGGCTCCGGCCTTGTGCTTTAGGCTCCGGGTTTACTGCGGCTGGTAGTCTATGGATTTCAGCAGTGCCTGCTGGCGCTGGTAGGCCTGCTGCAGATCTTTCATCAGCGTTTCGGGCGTGGCGTCGGTGCCGGATTCCATGCCCATCTCCCTGACCCTGGCCTCGACCTGGGGCTGCTTGAAATACTGCAGCGCAATGTTCCTGACCCGGGTCTGCACCTCGGCCGGAATATCGGGCCGCGACCAGACGCCGAACCAGCTCACGTCGGCCAGCTGCGGATAGCCCAGCTCCTTGAAGGTGGGCACCTCCGGCAGCTGCCCCATGCGTGTGGGGTAGTTCACGGCCAGGGCCTTGATCTTGCCGGCCTTGATCAGCGGCAAAGAGGTGGTGAGCCCGTCCATCATGAGCCGTATATGCCCGCCCATCAGATCGGTGAGCGCCGGCGGCGAGCCCTTGTAGCCCAGGTGCTTCATATTGATGCCCAGCAGTTGGCCCAGCAGCATGCCCGAGGTGTGGCCGCGCATGCCGGTGGCATAGGAGGCGAAGTCCAGCCCGTCGGCCTGCTTCTTGCCGTAGTCGCTGAGCTGCTGCAGATTGTTGGCCGGGAACTCCTTGTTGGCCACCAGCACCATGCCGTTGCGGCTGAGCTGGGCCAGCGGCATCAGGTCCTTGAACGGCTGGTAGTGGACCTTGTAGGCCAGCGGTGTTTCGCTGACGATGCCGCCCTGTATCAGCAGGAAAGTGTGGGCGTCCTTGCCGTTGTTGAGCAGATCCGTCACGGCCAGCACGCCGGCGGCTCCGGGCTTGGACTCCACGATCACCGGCTTGCCCAGCTGTTTCTGCAGGCCGTCGGCGAGCAGGCGCGCCAGAGAGTCCGCATTGCCTCCGGCCGGCCCGCCCACCACCAGGCGAATGGGCTTGCTGGGCCAGACCGAAGCTTGTGCGTGGGCAGAAAACGAGACTACGGCGCCCGCCAGGCTCAGGCAGCTCCCTAGCGCCACGGCCTTCCATTGCATTCTTTGATTCATCGTCGTCCCCTTGATGCGTGATCTATGGTCAGAAGGGGCGGTCGCCCATGATGGCCGTGCGTTCCATCTTGCGCGGATCGGGCCAGTAGTCCTGCACCGCATAGTGCTGGGTGCAGCGGTTGTCCCACATGGCCACGCTATTGGGCTGCCAGCGAAAGCGCACCTGATACTCGGGAATGGCGGCCTGGCTTTGCAGATAGCTCAGCAGCAGTGCGGCGCCCGGCGTCTTGTCCTGCCCATAGCGCACATTGTCGGGCGTATGGTAGTTGGCGAAATGCGTGGAGAAGCCGCACACATAAAGGATTTTTTCGCCGGTCTCGGGGTGGGTGCGCACCACGGGATGCTCCACCATGGGGTTCTGGCGCGCGAGCTCATGGCGCTTTTCCTCGGGCATGGTGGCGCCGAAGGAGTGCTCGATGCTGCACTTGACCTTGAGGTGGTTGATCTTGGCCTTGATGTCCTCGGGCAGATGCCTGTAGGCCTCGGCCATATTGACCCAGATGGTGTCGCCGCCGTCGGGCGGGCATTCTATGCAGCGCAGCACGCAGCCCATGGGCGGCTTTTCGCGCCATTGGCCATCGGTGTGATAGCTGTTCTCGTAGTTCTCGCGCTTGTCGTTGCGATAGATCTGGACCAGGCCGGGGTGGTCGGGGTCGCTGCCCGCCACGGGGTGATCCTCGAGATCGCCGAAGTAGCGGGCAAATGCCACATGCTCGGCACGCGTGATTTCCTGGTTGCGGAAAAACAGCACCTTGTGCTGCAGCAGCAGGCTTTTGATTTCCTCGGCCAGAGCGCTGCTGCGCGATGCCTCTCCAAGGTCCACACCCGAAACCACGGCACCGATGGTGCGGGTCAGTTTTTCGACTTGCATGACGTCTCCTTTGTTCTGATCTGCCTGACACCCATCGGGAGCCGCTCCGGCCAGGGTGCGGCTTCCGATTTTCGTGTGCGGGCACAGGGCCCGCAAAGGCGAGGCTTGCAGCGGCAAATCTCATCCTTGAGCACCGTGCAGTGCCGCGGCATCTGGCGCTGCACGATGTCAAAAATTCTCGGACCACAGCTCCCGGACGGCTTGACCAATCACGCCAGCTTCTTAACCGTTGCGAAGCTCAGCCGGCTCAGGGCCGCAGCGTGCTGCCGTCTTCGATAGCGCGCAGAAAGGAACGCACGAGCAGGCTCTCGGCGCGCTCCCGCATGCAATACACATAGGTGGTGGTGCTGGCCGGCTCGCCCGCAATGCGCAGTGGCTTGAAGCGTGGGTCGGGAATGAACTCGGCCTCTGACACGGCGCCTATGCCCAGGCCGCGCGCCACGGCCTCGCGTATGGCTTCGCGGCTGCCTATCTCCAGCTGCGTGCGCGGCTTGACGCCCGCAGCCCGCAGCGCTGTTTCCAGCGCCGCGCGCGTGGTCGAGCCATGCTCGCGCAGCAGCAGCGGCTGGTCCTGCAGCGCGCCGATCTCTACCTGCTCGTGCCGCGCCAGAGGGTGATCGCGATGGGCGAAAAGAATGATGGCGTGGCGTGCGTATTCGCGCACCACCAGCTCGGGCCGCTCATAGAGGCCGGCGAGCACCGCCACATCGGTGCTGTAGTGCTCGAGGTCCTGCAGCACCTGCTGCGAGTTGCCCATGCGTATGGACAGCTGCATGCCGGGGTGGCGTGCGCTGTAGGCGGCCACCATCTCTATCACATGGAACGGCCCCACGGCGCCTATCTTGAGTTCGCCCTGGTTGAGCTGGCCCGAGTCGCGCAGGAAGAAATCGGCCTCGGCCTCGAGCGCCAGCAGCTTCTGCGCGAGCGCCAGCAGCTTGTGTCCCGCGGCCGTCAGCGACATGCGGTAGCCCTGGCGATGAAACAGCTCGATCTGGCTTTGCCGCTCCATGGTGGCGATCTGGCTGGATACGGTGGGCTGGCTGACTCCCAGTGCCCGGGCCGCGGCGCTCAGGCTGCCATGCTGGGCCACGGCGATGAAGGCGCGGTAGCGGGCGGTACTCATGAAAAAAACATCTCAAGGTTTGATCGATAGAAGCTCTGAAAACCGATTCTGAAACTTTCACATGACCGAAATATGTCCTCCCTAGCATTCACTCCAACGCATCGCAGACCGCGCTGCGAATGATCGAAATGCAAAGGATGAACTCCATGAAGATGACCCGTAAAGCCTGGCTGCAAGGCGCTGCAGCAAGCCTGGCCCTGGCTGCTGCCGGCATGGGCGGCACTGCCATGGCTCAGACCACGGAACTGCGCGTGGGCCTGATTCCCTCCGAAGATGCACAGGCCATGATCCGCGCCAGCCAGCAGGTGATGGACCAGCTGGCCGCCAGGACCGGCATGAAGGTCAAGCCCTTTGTGGCCAACGACTACAACGGCGTGATCGAGGCGCTGCGCTCGGGCAAGCTCGACATCGCCTACCTCGGCCCCTTCTCCTATGTGCTGGCCAACGAAGTCGCGGGTGCCGAGGCCTTTGCCGTCGCCGTGACCAAGAAGACCGGCCGCAGCTCCTACCAGAGCCTGGTCATCGCACGCAAGGACAAGGGGCTGCAGAGCGTGGAGCAGCTCAAGGGCCACACTTTTGCCTTCGTGGACCCCAGCTCCACCTCGGGCCATCTGTTTCCCAAGGCCGGCCTGATGGCCATGGGCATCGATGTGGACAAGGGCTTCTCGCGCACGATCTTCTCGGGCTCGCATGACGCCAGCATCATGGCCGTTGCCAACAACAAGGTGGATGCTGCGGCCGTGGCCGACCGCATTTTTGACTCGGCCGTCAAGAAGGGCCTGGTCAAGCGCGAGGACTTCACGGTGATCTGGCACTCCAAGCCGATTCCCGAGTCGCCCATGGTCTGGCGCAAGAGCCTGGACGCTGCCACCAAGCAGAAGGTGGCGGCGGCCATGGCCGAGATCAAGGACTTGCCCTGGGGCGACCAGGGCGTGCTCAACGGCTTTGCCGCGACCAACGATCAGGCCTACGACGTGGTGCGCCAGACGGCCAAGGCCTTGAATCTGGATCTCGGAAAAATGAAATGATCAGCATCCGCGAGCTGCGCAAAAGCTATGGCAGCAACCATGTGCTGCACGGCATAGACCTGGATGTGAAGGCCGGCGAATTCGTGGTCATGCTGGGCCTGTCGGGCGCGGGCAAGTCCACGCTGCTGCGCTGCATCAACGGCCTGGCCCGGCCCGACAGCGGCACGCTGCAGGTGGGCGGCATAGACCTGATGCACAAGCATTCGCGCCGCGAGCTGGCGCGTCATGTGGCCATGGTCTTCCAGCACCACAACCTGGTGCCGCGCCTGTCGGTGCGCAAGAACGTGCTCACCGGACGTCTGGGCCAGGTCGGCACGCTGGCCTCGGTGCTGCAGTTCTTCAGGCACAGCGATATCGAACTCGCGGACCAATGCCTGGAACGCGTGGGCCTGGCCCACAAGGCGCTGGAGCGCACCGAAGCCCTGTCGGGCGGCCAGATGCAGCGCGTGGGCATTGCGCGTGCGCTGGCCCAGCGGCCGCAGCTGATACTGGCCGACGAGCCCGTGGCCAGCCTGGACCCCAGGACCGCACGCAGCGTGCTGCAGTATCTGCGCGATGCCACGCGCGAACTGGGCATTGCCGTGGTCTGCAATCTGCACCAGGTGGACTATGCGCGCGAGTTCGGCGACCGCGTGGTGGGCCTGGCCCAGGGGCGCATGGTGTTTGACGGCAGGCCGGCCGATCTAGACGAGGCGGCTTTGAACGCCATCTACCACAGCGCGCCGCAGCCCGCCCAGGCGGGCGGCAGCCAGGCGCAGATCGCGGCCTGGCTGCCCGGCGCGGCGGCCGCGCCCGCAGGAGGTTTGTGATGAGCACCGAGACCCTGAAAACGCAGCGCGACGGCTGGCGCTGGACTGCGGCACGACCTGCGGGCAAAGGTGGCTGGCTGGGCTATGCGGCACTGGCGCTGGCCATGGGCTGGCTGCTGCAGTGGAGCGCCGCGGGCGCGCAGCTGAGCTGGGGCGAGCTGGCCGCCGGCGCGCCGCAGATCGGCGATTTTCTCGCCCGCTCCGTGCCGCCCGACTGGAGCATGCTGCCGCGCCTGTGGGCGCCGGCGCTGGAGACGGTGCAGATCGCCGTCTGGGGCACGTTGCTGTCCGTCATCCTGGCGCTGCCGCTGTCCTTTGTGGCCGCCAGCAATCTGCACAGCTGGCACTGGCTGCGCCGCGCCACGCGTCAGTTCCTCAATGTGGTGCGCAGCATCAACGAGCTGATCCTGGCGCTGGTGTTCGTGTCGGCCGTGGGCCTGGGGCCGTTCCCCGGCGTGCTGGCCCTGGCCCTGCACGGCATGGGCATGCTGGGCAAGTTCTTTGCCGAAGCCATCGAGGAAATCGACGACGGCCCGCTGCAGGCG